>JAFYQC010000005.1 GCA_017547265.1 Kiritimatiellia bacterium
ACCTCGACCGCCTTCGTCGCGGCCTTCTCGTCGCCCGTGTGGCCAACCATGTCGCAGTTCGCGTAGTTGACGACGATGAAGCCGTAGGGGTTCTTCTCGAGGCGCTTCAGAAGCTCGTCAGTGACATTGTAGGCATCCATTTCGGGATGCGACGCAAATGTCGCAGGATCGAAGCGGCTCTTTACCTCGACCTGATCCTCGCCCTCAGAAGGAGTCGTGGACTTGCCGTTGAAGAAGCTCGTCACATGGCGGAACTTCTGCGTCTCCGCGAGGCGGAGCTGCTTGATACCGGCCTTCGAGACGACTTCGCCAAGAAGGTTGTCCATTCCACCGCCCGCGCCCATCGCGCCGAGAAGGTAGTCCTCAAACTCATCCCAGTAGCGCGTGAAGCCGAGGAACGTCACCTTCGGACGTGCGCAGCGCTCGCCAGCGTAGTCGTCGGAGACGAACGCCTGAGTGAGCTGGATCGCACGGTCCTGGCGGTAGTTGGTGTGCATCACGACGTCGCCGTCCTTCATGCCCTCGTAGCCGCCAATCACGTAGCACGGAATGTACTCGTCGGTCATGGGCGTTCCGTCAGGCGTCTTGCCGCTCTCGTACTCCGCCTTGACGCACTCCTCGATCGTCGCGGCCTTCTTGCCCTTGCAACCGACGATGCAGTCGTATGCCTCGCTCGTGAGCTTCCAGTTCTTCACGCGATCCATGCCGTAGTAACGACCCATCGCGGTGCCGATCGTCGCGTTGCCGACAGCGGCGAGCTCGGTTTTGAGGCGAGCGATGTATTCCAGCGTCGAACGAGGCGGCGTGTCGCGGCCATCGAGGAACGGATGAACGACGATGCGCCCTTCAGGGAACTCCTGGCGCGCACGCTTCATCAGCTTAAAGAGATGCTCCTGGTGGGCATGAACTCCCTCGTCCTGAAGAAGGCCGAAGAAATGGAACTGCGAGTTGTTTTTCTTCCAGTTCGCGATGAGGTTCTGCCACTTCGGACTCTTGAAGAGCTCGCCGGAGGAAAGACCGTCGTCGATGCGCTTCAGCTCCTGGACGACGATACGCCCAGCGCCCATGTTGAGGTGACCGACCTCGGACGATCCCTGGTAGCCGTCGGGAAGTCCTACCGCCTCGCCGCAGCAGTCGAGAAGGCAGTGCGGATAGCGCGCCCTGATCTGGTCGATGACAGGCGTCTTTGCGCCATAAACAGAATTGCCGTCAGCGCGGGGATTGACACCCCAGCCGTCGCGGATGATGAAAACAACAGGTCTCATTTTTCCTCCTTGAAGAGTATATTATATCAAATCTCCGCTCCGATGGGTTATGGGAGAGGAGCTACCTTTTTTCACCAAAGCCACCAAATTTAACTCCGATCAGCAGGGCTCCCGCTACCGCTCCGCAGAATTGCATTCGCTTCGTGACTCTCATTCGCGTCTCGCTGAACAATGCATGTCGTCTTTGAGCTGGAGGGAGTATCCTCCAGACCTCCTCCCTGCCGCAACGGAGAGGTTGCCATGACTTCAAAACCTGCCGAAGACAGCCCCAAAAGACATTTCAACGTCCGGAATCGCCGTTGAGACATCGCGAAGCGGCGGAGCGGTAGCGGGAGCCCTAACGCTCGGAGTTCCTTCTTGTCAGGAGCTTTCGGCCACCGCCAACGAGCTCGCTCATTCGAATTGGTAAGTCTGCCCGGGCATTGGCGCGACGACGTTGCGTATGCCCTGCTCCTTGAGTATGTCCGCCATCGCCGCCACTTTCTCGGGCTCGCCATGGACGGCGAACGCATTGCGCACGTTGTCCTTCACCTCGCTTATCCAGTCGATGAGGCCAGCTCGGTCGGCATGCGCAGAGAGTGCATTGATAATCTCGACGCGAGCCTTAAGCGGAACCTCCTCGCCAAAGACCTTGATCGTCTCGCGCTTCTCGACGATGCGACGGCCTAGCGTGTTCTCCGCCTGGAAGCCGCAGATAAGGATGATGTTGTCCTCGTCCTGCACGCAGTGCTTCAGGTGGTGGAGAACTCGCCCGCCTTCGCACATGCCAGACGCCGCGATAATGATCATTGGGCCGGGCGTGTCGTTGAGCGCCATCGACTCCTCAGGAGTGCCGACGAATACCATGCCGGGGAACTCTAGCGGGTCCTTTCCCTCAGCAAGCATCCGCTTCGCCTCGTCGTTGTAGACCTCGCGGTGCTTCGCGTAGATGCGCGTCGCCTTCTGGGAGAGGGGCGAATCGATGTAGACCTTGACCTCGCGCGGCACCTTGCCCTTCTCGCGCAGCTTGTTCAGGTAGTAGATGATCTGCTGCGTGCGCCCGACGGAGAACGCGGGAACAAGCAGTTTCGCGTTGTGGCGGTCGATGTACTTCAGGTACTTCTCGAGACGCAACTCGACGTCGTCTGCGCTCGGGTGGAACTTGTCGGCGTACGTCGACTCGACGATGAGGATGTCCGCGCCAGCGGGATACTCGTAGTGGCGAAGTATCGGCTGGTTCGGCTGTCCGAGGTCGCCAGAGAAAAGCAGACGGTGGTTGTGACCGTGATCGGAGCGGATATCGAGCTGAACAAGCGCGGAGCCAAGGATGTGGCCCGCGTTGAAGAACTCGAGCGTTATTCCGCGGCATATCTCACGCGGCGAGTGCATGTGCGTCGGAACGAACAACTGCATCAGCGCGTCGACGTCGCTTTCCTCGTAAAGCGGTTCAAATGGCTTCTTTCCTTCCTTGCGACGCTTCTTGTTGATATACTCGAGGTCGCGCTTCTGGAGAAAGCACGAGTCGCGCAGCATCACGTCGCAAAGGTCGGTCGTCGACTGCCTTGCGAAAACACGCCCGCGAAAGCCCTGCCTGACGAGCTGAGGCAAGTTTCCGCTGTGGTCGATGTGCGCATGTGAAAGGATCACGTAGTCGATTTTCGCGGGATCGACCGGGAGGTTCCTGTTCTTCTCGAACGCCTCCTTGCGGTGGCCTTGGTACAGCCCGCAGTCGAGCAGTATCCGCTTGCCGTTTGCCTCTACAAGATGCATGGAGCCAGTCGTCGTCTGCGCCGCTCCGTAGAAAGTTATTCTCATGCCGTGATTATACCAAAACCCAGCCGTCTATTCCATCACTAATTCAGGAACAGCGCGAGGTTCGCGCAGGCGACAGCGTCGTATAGTCCGTCGTGCCATGTGCGGCCCTCGATCTGCGGCACCTGGCCGAACATTTCGCAGAGATCTCCGAGCTTGTACGACGGGAGCTTCGGGTATCTCGCCTTTGCAAGTTTCATCGTGTCGACCCACGGGCCCCACTTCGTAAGCGGCGCGACGCGCGTAAGGATCGTCCGCTCGCAAGCGATGTTGTGCGCAACAAGTCGCACGCCCATGAGCTTCGGCGCCCATGTCTCGAAAGAACTCTGCAAGGTGCCGAGCGCATCCGGTTCGTGTGCGCGTGCAGGCGCTCCCTCCACGTCGAAAAACCACTCGCCCGTCTCGACTATCGCGCCATCTTCGACGCGCGCGAACCCGAGTTGCCACGGTTCGTTGTCGCAGCCAAAGTCATAGCCCGTCGTCTCGAAATCTATCGCGAGGAAGTTCACGGCTCAATCACCACCTTCGTTCCGCTGCGGCACATCGCGTAGAGTCGCGCGGCGTTCCAGTTCGCAAGGCGGAAGCACCCGTGCGAGCCGGTGAAGCCAATCGACTCGGGGCGCGGCGTTCCGTGGATTCCGTAGCCAGGAAGGTTGAGCCCAAGCCACGCAACGCCCACTGGGCAATTCTCTCCTTCCGGCCAGATGTGTCGCTGCACCTTCTTTCCAGGCGGCGTAAAGTCAGGCGTGTAGGTGAAGTTCGGCCACGCGACGTAGCTCGTGATCTTCAATTCGCCGTGAGGCGGAACCTTCGCCTTGTCCGCCGCGATGGAACACGGGAAAAGCGCGAGGAGCTTTCCCTCGGCGTCATACGCCATGATCTGGCTCGACGAAATCGAGATCTTCACAAGAGCGGCCTCGGGACGCTTAGGCCTATTCGGCTTTCCCCTCTCGCCCGCCGCAAGTTCCTCTTCTATCGAAGGGAAGTTCGGAATGACGAGTTTAAGCCCCGGCTTCACGTTCGCCCAGTCGACGCCTGGATTCATTTTCGAAAGTGCGATCTGCGAGAGATGGCCGCGCTCCGCGAACATCTCCTTTATCGACTCGTAGCCCATGCGCGGCAGTTTAGCGCGTTCGGCGGGATCGTCGGGAATCTTGACGAGCGCATCTAAGTCGGCGCGCGTCACCTCGACTATGCGAAACGGATCGGGAGCGTTTGCAAAGTAGCGGTCGTACGCCCGCTCCGGCGAGGATGCGATCGCGAGCTTGCCGCAATTGAGCCGCGTGCTCTCGTAAGCCCGCAGCGCGCTTTCAGACTTCGCGCCCCACTGCCCGTCGATCGTGCTGCACGAAAAGCCAGCGCGGTCGAGATGAATCTGGACGGCGAGCGTCTTCGAGTCGGAGAATCCGAGCGCGGCGAACAAGGCGAGCGCGGCAAGCATCATTCCGGCAACGCCTCCCCCTTGAGCGCGGAGAGGACCTTGAGCGCCTGCACGGTCTCGCGCACATCGTGAACCCTGACGACGCTCGCGCCATTCATCGCGGCCCAAAGCGCAATCGTGAGATTGCCCGCGAGATCCTTGCCGGGAACCTTCTCGCCCGTGAGACGCTTTACAATGCGCTTGCGGCTCGCGCCGATGAGGACGCGCCCCTTCTTCGCGAGCTCTGGGATAGTCTGCAAAATCTCAAGATCTTCCTCGCGCGTCGTGCCGAACCCGATCATCGGATCAAGGTAGAGTCGAGAAGAAAGAGACGCGAGCTGAGACTTGAGAGTCGCGAGTTGCGAATCAAGGACCTTCGCGGGAAGAACGAGCTCAGTGTCCGACGCCGCGTCGGCAATTATGCGGCACATCTCAGGAATCGGCTCTGCATACACGCAGTTGACTATCTTCACACCCGCCGCGACGGCTAGCGCCGCCGTCTCGGGATGATAGGTGTCGACACTCAACAGGTAGTGGCGTTTCTCCGAAACGCCCGCGGACGCCTGGGGACATGCGTCCCTACCAAGACTCGTAATCACGGGCTCAATACGCGCCCATTCCTCTTCCCACGATATAGGCGTAGCGCCAGGGCGCGTCGACTCGCCGCCGATGTCGATGATGTCTGCACCCTCCTCGACGAGGTTCTTGGCGCGGCGAATCGCCTCATCCGGAGTGTTGAACTTGCCGCCGTCGGAAAACGAGTCCGGCGTGACGTTGACAATGCCCATCACCTTGCACATGGCGCTACTTCTCGCTCTTCTTCTCCGCGTGCTCCTTGAGCGCCTGACGCAGCATGTCGAAATGTTTTTCCTCTCCCTCGATAAGTTCCTTCTTGCGCTCTTCCAAGGCCTCGGGAACTTTCATCGCCTTCGCCTCGGCAAAGCACTTCTCAATAAGCGGCACATACTTAGGGTAAACCTCCTCGAACATGATCTTCTGCATGTAGTCCATGGCATCCTTCTGGTACTTCTGCCGTTCGGACTTCTTCATCTTCTTATCGGGTTTCGGGAACTTCGCCTTGACCTTCTCCATCGCCGCCTCGGAATCTTTCCGCATCTCTGCGTCGTGGCGGTTCAAGACGTCTTCGATCGGCTTGATGTACTTCTTTATCTCCGGGGCGAAGCGGATCTCCTCGTCGAGCATCTTGAGATACTTCTCGGGGCCTCCCGCCTGATAGCCGGTCCTCATCACTTCCTCGCCCTTCGAATCGAGCACAACGATAGTCGGGAAGCCCTCGACGTTGAACTTCTCAACGAGCTTCGGGTTGTTCTTCGCGGCCTCAGGAGTGAGAAGCGACTTGTCGCTCGGAGAGTCGACCATAAGGAGAACGTACTTCTCCGCGGCGCCCTTGCGGAACTCGTCGGTCGCGAACACCTCCTTGTCGAGGCGCTTGCACCATCCGCACCAGTCGCTCCCCGAGAAGTCGATGACGACATGCTTGTTCTCGGCGGCGGCCTTCTTGAGGGCGGCATCGTAGTCGTCGAGCCAACCTTCGGGAGTTGAGGTCTTGGCGAACGCAGCCAGCGCAAAGAGCGAGGCGCACAGCATCGGAATCGTATTCTTCATTGATGTTCCTTTCGCATTGAATGGTATTATATCAAATCGCATTGGCTACCGGGCCGAAACTCCTGCGGTGTTCGGGACACGGGCCGAGCCGTGAAAGCGCCTCTAGATGATCTTTCGTCGGATAGCCCTTATGCTTTGCAAAGCCGTAGCCGGGATAGAGTGCCTCAAGACGCAGGCAGTCGGCGTCTCGCGCCGTCTTCGCGAGGATCGACGCCGCCGCGATGAGAAGAGACTTGGCGTCGCCCTTCACGACGTTCACTGCCTGCGGCAGCGTCTTCACGGGAAGTCCGTCGACAAGAATGTGCTCCGCGCCGACTTCGTCCGCCGCCCTTCGCATCGCGAGGTGCGTCGCATTCAAGATGTTTAGCTCGTCGATCTCCTTCGGGCTCGCGCTCGCGATTGCCCACTTGCAGCCGTCCGTCGACTTGATGACCGCTGCAAGGCGCTCGCGCTTTTTCTCCGTCAGCTTCTTCGAATCGTTTATCTCGCTCCACGCGCCGACGAGCAGCTGCTCCGCGAGAGTGAGTGGAACAGATACGGCCGCGGCATATACGCCGCCCGCGAGAGGGCCGCGCCCCGCCTCGTCGATCCCCATCACGGGATCTCCGACCGTCTTCTCTATCTCAAGCGAAACTGCCATGTCGTCTCATGCGCCTGAAAACAAAAAGCGCGGCGAATGGGCCGCGCTTCCCGTTTGAATGGAATCGACGAACCATCGATTACCAGCGTGTCTCACGACGAGGGCCACGATCGCCATAGCCGCCACGATCACCGTAGACGCCGCGTCCGCCGCCGAAGCCGCCGCGTCCGCCGCCGAAACCGCCACGACGCTCTTCGCGAGGCTTAGGCTGCGACTCATTGACGCGGACCGTGCGTCCGTCGAGTTCGTGTCCGTTGAGGGCGTCGATCGCGGCCTGCGCCTGGGTGGCGTCGGGCATCGTGACGAAGCCGAATCCCTTGCTGCGACCGGTCATGCGATCGGTCACGACACGAACGGCGGTAACTTCGCCGAACTGCGCGAACGCCGCCTTGAGTCCATCGTCGGTGGTCGCGTATGCGAGGTTACCAACATAGATTTCCATCTTGATTCTTTCCTTCTTGTGTTCCGTCTCATCGGGAAAGCACGCGCCCTCGCCGTTTCGACACCGCAAATTCTACCAATTTTGCCGCCGCCGCGTCAATGCCTAATGAACAATAATTTTTTCACTGGCCAACCGAAACGGGCGTACGCTCGTCGCCATCCTTCGAAGGCCAGATGAGCGTAACGAAAACAGACTCAGGGGAAATCGTCTTTCCGGGGAATACCATAAGCGCGTACTTCGCCGTCATCCGCTTGCCGTCGGAAATGACATCACTGCTCTTGTAGCCCTCGACAATGTCGCTATCGAACATCACCGTTATCTTCGCCCCGTCCGCAAGCTCGCACTGTATTTCAAGTTCCACGGCTGCCTCGCCGTTCCGCAACGTGCAGGCAACTTTCGGCGGCGCATCGAGCGGTGCGATCGCGGCCGCGTACCGGAACTCTCCGCCCTGAGCCGGCGCATGAGACTTCCTTTCGCCACCCGACAGGAACACGACTTCCATCGGCGATGCAAGAGGCGACTTGTATCCTTCGCCCTTCAACCGGAACTTCGCAATTTCCTCCGGCACTTTCGGTCCCTTCACGTCTGCGAACTTCGCGGGTCGGACGACTTCTGGAGCAGGACCATGCCATGTTACCGAGGGCGGCGTAAAGTCGATGTCCACTTCCGCAATCTCCACCGGCACTTCGCGCACCTCGTGCGCGTCTGCAAGTTCGATGGCCGCGTCTTCCTGCACGATGTCGACGGCATGGAAGCTCTCGCGCCAGTTTCGGACGATCTGGCGACCGGAGTCCATCATCAGTACATACCACGCCGCGAGGCACAGCGCGAGTGACGCCGCGATCTTGAGCGCGACCGGCATCCACGCAAAGCGCGGCAAATCCGCCGCGCGCGACTCGGCAAACGGAACGAGCGTCCCCTCTCCGACGAGAAACTCGCGCTCGTACTTCGCCTGCACACCGTCGCCTGCAGTGACGCGCCCGGGGTTCGCCGCGGCAATTGCGCCGCGGATCTCCGCGAGATCGGAATCGGAAATAGTGTCGACTCTCCAGCTGCGCGACGCGAAACGGCGCGAGACGACAGTCGCGTTCCAAAGCTGGAAGACGCGCTCGCCCACCATCAGCTCGCGAGCTGAAGCTGGCGCGCAAAACGGCGAAGCGGGAACGATGCGCCATCCAGAAAGACGGCGGTCTTCTACGACGAGCGCGACGAGCGGACGATTCGTGTCGGCAAATATCCTTATCTCCCCAACGGTAACATCGGCGTCGAACTCGGAGTCAGTCTTCGGCTCGAGACCGACGATCGGCGGAAGCTGTGCGCCGCGCCGATAGAGCTGCCACTCATTCAGGAACGCGGCGTTCATTCTTCCACCCCCAGTTCTTTTTGAAGGTCGCGCGGCAAATGCGCCGCGGCTGCA
Organism: Kiritimatiellia bacterium; assembly: GCA_017547265.1. The sequence continues at coordinate 8,602 of JAFYQC010000005.1, forward strand.
GCGACGAGGACACGTGCGAAAAGAGGCGTGTCCGCAAGCTCGACTTCGCGAAGCTCCCGCTCAAGCGCCGCGACGACCTTCTCCCGCAAGGCGTAGGCCTGCGACTTTCCGGCGCCAAGCGCGGCGAGTATGCATGGCTCGGTGAGCGAGATGTCGTGAGATGTGGCGTAGACGAGAAGCGAGGCGGCGTCTTGCGCAAGGCGCGCGCGCTGCGCGACTGCGGCGATGACCCGCTCGGACTCTGCGCGAAGCGGCTCTTCATCAAGGAAGTCGAGTGACTGCGGCTCTTCTGACTGTTCGACGGCTGCGAGATTCGCGTCGCCCGCGTTCTCCCAGACGAGACGGCGGTGGCCGTCCTCTCCTGCGACAGTGCGCGGCTTCCAGCCCTTGATAACCGATATCCAGTCAAGAGCGATGTCGCGGACGCGGCCCGAGCCAGAGCCGAAAAGAGTGCCGCAGACAAAGTCGACCATCTCGAGGCCCTCGTCCTTGATGCGGTGGGCGAAGTAGGACTTAAGCGGTTTCTTCTTCTCGCGCGAACCCTTGAGCTTGAAATACGAGTCGAAGAAAGCGACAGGGTCTTCCCCTCCAGCGTCCTCGCGTGAGATTCCGGCGCGGGCGAGACGAGAGTAGAGCGCAGCGGAAACCTGCTCACGCAGCCGAGCGGCGAACTCGGGGCGACAGAGGTCGACCGAACAGATTTCAAACCATTCGGCCCAGGCCTCGTCGCCAGCGTAGCGGTCGTTCCATGTGAACTCATCACCCATCGCCCTAATTATACCATTTTCACAAGGAGACGACGACCTGGACGTCCTTGGAGCTGTCGAAGCCGTTGATGCCGTCGCCGACTTCGCCTGGGTCGTTCTCGCCCGCCTTCGTCGACGTCGTCGGGAGGTAGCGGTAGTAGACCATCAGCTGGAGCGCCGCGAGGCACGTGTCCATGTAGGGGCGCGACGAGTGCGCGTCTGTGTTCTGGTAATAGCCCTGCGCGTGATCCTTTCCGTTGACGTCCGCGACCTTCTCGGGGAGATCGATGATCGACGACGGGTAGAGCTTCTTCATCTCGTTGTTCCACTTCACCCACGAATCGACGTCTTGCTTCGTCGCGCCGGCCTTCATGCCCGCCTGGTACTTGCACTGCGTCGCGTAGTAGCAGTAGTACTGGGGGCTGCCGCCGGGCTTCTTGCCGCAGACCTTGTCCGCCTCGAACGCGGGCACCCAGTCGCGCATCACGTCGAGCGCGTTCAAGACCTCGGACTCGGAACCGCGGCCGAGGAACTGCATCGCGAGCGTGCCAACGCCCGAGAGGCCGGTATTGCCGCCGTTGTTGTTCGCGTTCGGCGTGTAGGTGAAGCCGCCGGACTTCGAGTAGCTGCGCTTCTTGAGGCAGTTGACCGCCTTGTTGATCGCCGTCTGCATTCCCTCGTGGTGAAGGCCGGCCATCTTTCCGGCCTTAAGCGCCTGGATCGCCCAGCCCGCGAAGGAAAGGTCGTCGCGCGTCGAGTTCTTGTTGAGCTTGTAGTCCCAGCCGCCAGTCGAGGACTGGTTTTCGATGATGCGATAGAGGCACTGCTGCGCAGCTTCCTTGCAGTTCGGGTTCTTCGTCATGCCGTACGCCTCGCAGAGCGCATAGGTACCGATGAGGAAGCTGTACTCGTTGCCGTCGGTGGGGCTGAAGTGCGGGACATTGTCGGCGCCAGTCTGGATGTGGCTAATCAAGTAGTCGAGCGCAGCTTGCACAGTCGGACCGAAGTCGCGCTTGTATGGCGAGGGGGAGCCGGGGTATTCACCGTGGGCGAGATAGGTGAGGACGGCAAAAGCGGTGTTCGCCACGGTATTGCCACCCTTGCCCCAGCTGCCGTCGGTGTTCTGGTGCGCCTTGAGCCACCAGAGGACCTTCATCACCGACATCTCGGTGCGCGGGTCGCCATACTTGTCGCCGCCGCTTGTCACCCTGCCGATTGTACCGGTGTTTCGACCTCCATTTATAGTTTTCATTGCCACTGGCGACTTGATGTTCATCACGGCATCAACAGTCGCCGGCTTCACGGAGGTGTCCGTCGAGTGCGTCTGGATGGGCGCGGGCGGGAGGTTTGAGATTGGCTCGGCAGTAGGCGCGTCGACGGTGATTTCGATTTCCTCTGGAGGAACGATGTCTTCCGGCGTCTCGGGCTCGTCGGGCGGTGTCAGGTCAATAGGATCGTCCTCGATTGGCGCAATGTCAACGGGCGGCAATTCTGTCCTCTGCGACGAAATAGCCGTCACAACACAGAGAACTATGCCAAACAAAGTCGGCACGACAATCGCCGTGAGAGGCGCCGAGAGGCGCTGGAGTTCAATTCGCGCAAGTTTGTATTCGCGCGTATCTCGAGGCATCCTAAGGCCTTGAAACATTTCAAAAAGCCTGCGGAAGAATCCTTTTTCAGTATATTTGTCGTCGTTCATATCGCACCTTCCCTTCTGGCGGTTCTTTCCCGCCGCAAGGTAAAGGTGCACCTTCCGCAGTTTTTCCGAAAAAATTTATTTACTGCGGGAGAATTCTTCGTAGCCGCGTGCGCGGAGACGGCAGGCGGGGCATTTGCCGCAGCCACGCCCCGGGATGCCGTTGTAGCAGGTGAGGGTGTTGTTTTCGATAACTTCGAGGATGCCGAGCTTCGCCGCAAGGGCCCACTCTTCCGCCTTCGTCTTGTGGATGAACGGCGTTACGAACTTGACCGGCCAGTCGAGCGCAAGGCGCGTCGCCTTCTCGTGTGCGCGTATGAACGCCGCGCGGCAGTCGGGATAGCCCGAGAAGTCCGCCTCCGAAACACCAGTCCACACCTCTTTCGCGCCAAGCGACTTCGCCCAGACAGACGCAAGCGTGAGAAAGACGGCATTCCGTCCTTCCACGACGGTGTTGGGGCACTTCGCGCCCTTCTTCTTCTCGATTGCGACGCCTTTCGAGAGTAGCGCGTTGTCTGTGATCGAGGAATAGAACGAAAGCGGCACGCGCTTCCACATGGCGATCTTGAATATTCCCTTGGCGAGACGGCGCGCAAACTTCGTCTCGAGTGCATGGCGCTGGCCGTAGGCGTAGGTAATCGCAGCGACGTTTTCAGCGCCGTGCTTCTTCACGGCCATCGCGAGCGCCGTCGCGGAATCTTGCCCGCCAGAAAGAACTACCACTGCCTTCATGCGATCCCCCATTCCTTGAGCGGCTCGACGGGGAGCCCCATTATGTTCTCGTAGCTGCCAGAGTACGACTCGACGATCAAATCGCCAGACTCGTCTATGTCGTACGCGCCCGCGCGGTCGGTCGGCCTCACGCGCGCGACATACTCCTCTATCGTCGCCTCGGAAAGTTCGCGGAACTTTACGTCACTGCGGACGACCTTCACTTCGCCATCGAACGCGACTCCTGTAAAGACTGTGTGAACTTTGCCTGCGAGCTCGCGCAGAAACTCCTTCGCCTCTTCGAGATCACGCGGCTTGCCGTAGATGCGGTTAGAGAACCACACGATTGTGTCGGCGCTCAAGACGCCCTTGCGTCCAAGAAGCGCCGCGCCCTTCGCAAGCGCGTTCTCGCGCACAGTCCGTTCGGGGTCTGCGGGATAGGAGACTTCAGGCGCGTCTGTCTTGACGACCTCGAAGTCAACGCCGAGGTCCTTTAGTATTTTCGCCCGCCGTGGGCTGCCACTTGCAAGTACGATTTTCATGAGCCAATGTAGACGAGGACAGGTTTCGTCGTGGTGAGCGTGACGCGCGCGGCGCTTGCGCGGTTCAACGTCGCGCAATAGAGGTTCTTGAACTTCACGCCATCAAGACGCCACTCAAGGCCTGTGGAAGTCATGCGCGTCGCGGGATCGACTGCGAACACACTCACTGGCGTTCCCTTCGAGACGCGGAACGACGCCTTGGCGGCAACAGGGACGAAACGCCCGAATTCCGTCACGATCTCGACGCCGAGGTCGAGCGCACGGAAGACGTTGCCGAGAAGATGGTCTTCGCGCTTTCCCATCGCGCCGACGACGACAAGTTTCTTGAAGCCCTTCGCGCGACACCAGCCGATGGCCTTTGAGAGGTCGTTCGTCGACTGGTCGGGGACTGTCACGATTTCAGAACCCTCTGGATGGTGGCCGATGGAATCCATGTCGCCAACGACTGCGAAAGGCGACTTGCCAAAGCGCCGGCAGTAGGCGTCTGACGCGCCGTCACACGCGACTACGCGCTTTGCGCCCGCGAGAATTTCCCACGCGGCGACACCCTTCTTCGGGAAGTCGCCGTTTGCAAGTATCACTGCATCAAATGACATAGTGCTTGAGATTCTCCCCGTCATAGTAGCCGAACGAACGCGACGAGCCGCCCTTAGGGAGCGACACCGACCCAGGATTGAAGATCGTCATTCCGCACTCGAGCGTCTTGAGTTCGGGAACGTGTGTGTGGCCATGAACGAGAACATCGGCGATTCCAATCGGGGGAAGCTTCCATTCGTTCCACAAATGGCCGTGCGTGAGGAAGAACTTCTTGTTCCCCGCGTCAAGCACCTGGTAGTCGGCAGTGATCGGGAACTTGACCATCATCTGATCTACTTCCGCGTCGCAATTGCCGCGCACCGCGACGATTTCGTCCTTGTGCGCGTTGAGCATCTCCGCGACCTTCACTGGGTCGTAGAAGTTAGGAACGCCGTTCCTCGGCCCGTGATACAGCAAATCGCCCAAGAGCGCAATCTTGTCGTAGCCAAGCGCGGCACCAGCCGCTAGCGCCGCATCAAGCGCCGCCGGCACACCATGTATATCACTAAGAAAAAGTATTCTCATGTCGCCACAGAGTCTTTTGAAAATATTTTACCATATTCCCGGCCGCCATGCCCAATCTCATCGCAGTCATCTAAATCAGGCCACCGCAAGCGGTGTCAATCCCCACACACCTCTTCGCCTTACAAGTATTTCCTGGCCGTATTGCGGCTGATGCCAAGTGCCTCGGCCGCTCGCGAGATGTTCTCACCGTACTTCTCGTATACGCGACGGACATGGAGCCGTATCGCGGCGTCGAGATTGTCGGGGATCCTACCGGACTTCGTCTCCAATCCGCTGGCAAGCCCAGCGTTCATCTCCTTGTGCTCGCGCATAAGAAGCTCGAAGTCATCCTCCTCAAGCGCCGTCGCGCGGTCGAGTATGTTGATGAGCTCGCGCACGTTGCCAGGATAGTCGTAGTCCATCAACGCGGCGATCTGCTCTTCACCAAGCACTTGGTTATTGTGGAACTTGCGCCACCAGGCGTTGGCAATGATCGGAATGTCGTCCTTGTGCTCGCGCAGAGACGGCGTCCGCAATTGAACGACGTTGAGCCGCTGGTAGAGGTCTTCGCGGAACTTGCCTTCCTTGACGAGCGTCGGGAGGTCGCGGTTCGTGGCCGTGACGAGCCGGACGTCGCACTTGAGCTCCTCTTTGCCGCCGACGCGCATGAAACGCCCGCCCTCGAGAACGCGAAGTAAAAGCGCCTGGACCTCTACCGGCATCTCCCCGATCTCGTCGAGAAAAAGCGTTCCTCCGTCTGCAATAAGGAAAAGCCCGTCCGTCTTCTCGACCGCATTCGTGAACGCGCCCTTCTCGTGGCCGAAGAATCGGTCTTCCAAGAGGTCCTTCGTGACGCTCGCGCAGTTGAACGAGACGAACGACATGTTCCAGCGCGGGCTCTTCGTGTGAATCTGCTGAGCGACTGTCTCCTTGCCGGTGCCGCTCTCGCCGAGGATGAGGACGCGCGCATGCTCGTGCGCCGCGACGCGGTTGATGCGCTCCTGCAGCGTCGTGATCTCGCGGCTCTTGCCGACAAGTTCGCGCCCGCCATAACGGTCGTAGTGTTCGACGGCGGCCCTTACGCTCGGCTCCCATGCGCAGGGCTTGACGCCGCTCGCGAGATAGCGGGCGGTCGTCGCATAAAGCGCCTCGTCCTGGTAGTTGCGGTAGTAGAACTGTGCCGCGGCGATCAGCGTGAAGTATTCGCGGGTCTCCGCAGAAACACGCTTCGGCTCCTTGAGGAAAGGCATATACGGACCGACATCCGCACCGAAGACATGTCCGACCGCCTCGAGAAGGGTCAAGTCGAAGACCTTGACCTCCATAAGCCCATTCAGCGCCTCGGCGGCTTCTTCAGGAATTTCAAGCGCGCTGATCCACGTCACCTTGACGCCCTTCTCCTTGAGCTTTGCGAGCGCGGCGGCAAGCCGCGGCGGGTCGCCTATAAGAGCAACGCCGAGAAGATAGATGACAGACCACCGGTCGCCCTTCTTCCGCTCGGCTATTTCCTCCATAAGCTCAGGGAGGCGCCTGCGGCTCACGCCCATGACGTCGGCATCGCCCTTCAGCGCCTTAAGCGCCACCGCCGCGGCGGTAACGTATTCCGCGTGGCCCCAGCCGGTCAGAATCAGATTGGTGTGCTTCTCCATCCGTCGTTCCTCCTGCTCATTCTCGACGGTTGGATATTCTATCATATTTCTGACCACCATGCTCAATTTTAGCGCAGCCATAATCTACTTCTTATACTTTTCAATCAACCGCGTAATCATCGCCAAATCGGATTCCTTGACCCCTCCGCCGGAGATGGCGAGCTGCGCCAGCGGCTCGAGAATCGGCAGGTCGTATTTATTGATCGCCCCTCGCCTATAGAGGCTGCGCAGGGCCGTTAAATCAGGATGCTCGTAAATCCGCGACGAGAAGTCGAACTCGGACTGCGATATTTCTCCTGGCGGAATCGCGCCGCTGCCGGTCTTCAGCCGACGAAGATAATACTGCATCGCCCCATCGTACCATTTCTCTCCATTTCCATCCATGTTGGATTGTCTTTCCAAAGCCGAGTGGAACTTCACGACCGCATCGTCGACAATCAGGTCTTCCTGCATGAGCCGGCGATCAATCTGCAGCCCCGCCAGTGTCCGGCAACGCGACAGCGCCGTGTAAAGCTGTCCATGGTCGAAACAGCCCCGCCCCAGGCGCAGGGAAACGCAATCGAGGCTCAACCCCTGCGATTTGTGGATTGTTATCGCGTAGGCCAGTCGCAAGGGGAGCTGCTCATAGGACCCGACCACCACCTGTTGCATGACCGGAGACTTTTTCTTCGGATCTTCCACATATGCGTAGACGCATTTCTCCCATGTGTGCGGAACAATTGTCACAGTCTTCCCATTGTCAAGACGAACACAAACTTCTTCTTCACCCGCACCAAGGTCAACCACCGTCCCCATGTCTCCATTGACACATTCCAACACGCCCTCGTTCCGCTGATTACAGAGCACCATAACGCGCACGCCAATGGCAAGCTCGAGCTTTGGTTCGGCGGGAAACTCCGTTTCCGGAAATTTGCCAGAAACCTTCGCGGTGAATGTGCGCGACCTACTCTCCACCGACTTTCGCGCCGCATCGTTTACGGACTTCGCCTCGCGGTTCGTAGTGCACAGGCAGATTGGCGGCGTGTTGAACGACTTCTCCACAATGCAATGATTGTTCAGCACCTTTGCCGCCGACTCAAAATTACCGTGCCTGAGATTCCCAAGCACATTTCTGAACAAGGCATCTCCGCCCTGGCGATGCATCGTGCGCAGAAAGACCGTCCTGAACATAGCCGCGCTCCAAAGGTCGGTCTGAAACGCAAAAGGGCCGCCCATCCGCTCGTCGATGAACTTCCGCTCCTCGTCGCTTCCCGTCACCGGCGGAAGCTGCATGAAGTCGCCGACGAGGATCATCTGGCGCCCGCCAAATGGACGCTTCCTGTTCTCGCCGGACGCAATCTCCCGAAGCCGTGCGTCCATAGCGCAGAAGAGGTCGCTCCGCACCATCGATATCTCGTCGACAATGACCGTCTTCGCCGCGCGTAGAACGCGGCAGCGGTTTCCGTCCGTCAGCGGTTCAAGTGCCAGCGGATCCAAAAGCCCTGGCTTCAGCATCATCTGGCTGTGGATCGTCGTCCCGCCTGCGTTGAGAGCGGCGATTCCCGTCGGCGCCAGCACAATGCACGCCTCTTCGCACCGGCGAATGAACTCGCGCACGAGCGTCGATTTCCCCGTCCCGGCCTCGCCGGTCATAAACACGTTCACGCCCGAGGCCATCAGCTCCAGCGCCGCCTCCTGCTCGCTGTTTAACGTTATCTTCTCTTCGTCATTGTCGTTCATATGTTGCCAATCTCCATTCCAATTCTTGCCTCGCATCAGAATCCGATGCGCCGCGAGGCCCCCTTCTTGAGCGAGCTTTCCTTTTCAAGTTCTGACAGCCGCATCGCGTTCGTCACTGTGCCGCCAAGGTAGTAGAGCGACTGCCTGACCGTGCGGAAGTCTCCCGGCGCGAGATTCGTTATCTCCGCAAGGCGCGTTGCCTCAGCTTCGGAAAGCCGCGTCTTGAACATCCTTTCGAAGAACAGCCGTTTGCCATCTCCCTCCAGGTAGTCGAACTGTAGTTTGAAGGTAAAGCGGCGCATGATGGCGGCGTCAAGGTTGTCCATGAAGTTGGTTGCGCCAACCATCACTCCCCTGAAGTTTTCCATCTGGTGCAGAAGCTCGTTTACCTGCGTGACCTCCCAGCTACGCTGCGCGCCGGAGCGGTCCTGCACGATGCCGTCGATCTCGTCGAGAAAGAGAATCGCATTGTCGGCCTCCGCCTCCTCGAACGCCGTCTTTATGTTTTTCTCCGTCATGCCGACCCAGCAAGAAAGGAGGTCGCTCCCCATCCTCACGGACACCTTGGCGTTTAAGGTCTTTCCGAGATGCTTCACAAACTCGGTCTTGCCCGTACCTGGCGGCCCCCAAAGGAGAAGGTTCATGCGCGGGCGGTCGGGATCGTTGCCATCATCCTTGCCGCTTCGAAACCTGCGTACCGCATCTACGATCCTGTCAAGCGCGATGTCGCCCTTGATGTTGAGCCCTTCTAGGGAATAGTCCTTTGCAGGCATAAGGGTATCGACCTTCGCCTTTGCCTCCATCAATTCGCAATGAGGCTTCATCAGCGAGTCGATAAGCCATGCGACTCTGTCCTTGCGCGGGCGCATTCGCTTTACGTTCTCAAGCACCATCGCAATCCCGCCCGCGCTTGTCTGGTACTTCTGCGCAAGCTGTTCGGACAGCGATTCAGGGACAAGACGCTCAAGCCGGTGCTTTTTTACGCTGTTCCTCCAGATGGCTGAACGTTGGCGCGTGCCTAGCTTGTCGAAGCGTATCGAGTAGTCGAATCGCCGCCGAACGGAATCATCCAGGGCCCTCGCCGGTGCGTTCGATATCCAGATAGTTGGCAGTTTCGTCTCGTCGAGAATCGAATTGATGACCCCCTTCTCCGATCCGGACGATCCAATGCCGCCGAACATCGACGCAAAGAAGTCCATGTTCGTGCGCAGGAGCTGGTCCGCCTCGTCAACGACAACCATGCTCCGCTCGCGCGGCACCTGTTCGTTGCAGATGCGGATCCCCGCCATCCGGCTCTGCGGCAAATTGCGTTCGCCGTCCCGGTCGCCCTGCCGAATCTCGTAGAGGTCAAGCCCGAGTTCCTTTGCCAACGTCTTGGCAAAGCTGGTCTTGCCAGTCCCCGGCTCGCCATAGAACAGAATGTTGACTCCTCGCGCACCGGATTTCGCCGAGGCTATCATCTGGCGCAGGATGCCGCCATGCTCGTCGGCCAGTTTCCCGTAATACTCCCACGGCAGGGCGTCGTCCGATGACAGTTTCTTGTAGAACTCCCCCTCCAGCATATCGCCGTCGCCTGCCTCGATGTAGGAGCGAAACGACCCACGCGGGATGTCTCCGTCGGAGTCAAGAACGCCGAACTTGCGCAATCTGCCACTTGCTGACATCGCCTTGCCGACCACGCTTACCGGGCGGTCTATCGCCATTGCGTAAAACATCTCGAGATCGTGCCGCCCGTTCCTCACGCCGCCAATAGGGAAGTCGTCGAAACATGTCTTTGTCCGCACAATGGAATAGATTAGGACATCTCGCTCGACGTCGTCCAGCCTCAACACACGACATATCTCGTCGACGCGCATTTCTATCAAATCCTTATGGCGACGAACCCGGGTTTTACGGCGCTCCATGCGACCGCATAGCTCTTCCAGCATCTCGCGGCAGCGCTTTCTCATCGTTCTGACATTCCAGACATCGCAGAGCGTAATATCCACATCACGCCTGACCACAATGTCGGTTATCGGGTTTCCTGGCTTCTTCCCATCGTGGCAGACCGAGATGGACTCGATTTTCGCCAGTTCATCCAGAGTAAAGTAGTCTTTTAGAAACTGTGCTATTTCCGTCCTGCTGCTGTTCATGCCATTTGCAAAGATGTCGAAGAAGTCGCAGTCCGATATGTCTTCGTCCCAGTTCCGCATGAAGTTGCGAAACGAACGCAGCTCCTGCCTGAAGAGCCACCCGTCGCTGATGTTGTTCTTGAAATGCTGCATGGCACAATCTCCTTTCTTCCTGTTGCTCATTGGACCTCCCAGGGCAGCAGATCCATTCCCTCCAGCTCTTTGTGCCAACGAAGGAGACCATATTCGGCATGACCGTCTGGATGACGAACAACGACTGCGGCGGCGAGATAGTCCGGCCATGTCTCCTCGGTGAACGACGACACGACGCCGCGCCCGGCGAGGAACGCCGCGACGTTGATGTCGTGTGTAACGGCAACAAGAAGGTTGTCGTCGCCATGCATTCTCTCAAGCAACTGCTCCATCTCGTCCGATGCCTGGAACAGCGGCCTGTAGCCACGCTGACTCCCACAGCGGAAATATTCATTGATGCAATCATGATACTTCCCGGCGCCGATGAGCGCCCAGCGTTCGTCAACCGATCCGAAGAACGGTGACTCGCCGCCAAGGGCTTCGGAAAGGCGAACCTTCTTCTCTGCGAAACGCTGCGCCTTGGGCTCATCCAGCCCGATTGCCATCGCGCAGGCTGTCTGAATAGTTCGAAAGGTGCCGCTCGCATAAAACGCCACAGACTGGGGGCAGACGGTATGCGCCAGCATTCCCCCAAACTGCCGCGCCGTGGTCCAGCCGTGCTCCGTGAGCGGCAAGTTTGCGCCAAAGGTCTTGTCCTTCGGATCAAGCGGCGGCCGCTCCGCATGGCGAACGAGCAACGTCACCTTGCAACCATTGTCGAGCGCATCCTTAAGATCGGACAGCTCCATCTCCCCGCGGACATGCCCAAGCATGTCGTCGAAGACGATGCCATCGAAGTCAAACTGGTAGAGACCTTCGTCGGCAAGCGCCGTGAATATACTGGCGCGGCATCCCTTGAAACGCGCGTCCAGGGCGGCAGTCCGCTCGTCAATGCACTTCCCATTCGTCACAGGAACCTCCATGACGAGAAAACGCATGTTCTTCAGCTTAAGAAGCTCAGCCCAACGGCGAAGCGACGCCTTGAATGCATCACGCGCCTCAATCTGGGCGGCATCGTCCCTGTCGAAGAAAAGCTGGTAGACGAGCACGGGGTTCCGAACGCCGCACTCCACGGCGTTGTAGCACGCAGATGCCGTGCGGTGGAGGAACTGGTAGCCGATCTCGCCGCACTCCTTGAAGAGCTCTCCGGAAGAATGCAGACCGGTGCAATTCGAGCGGCCAATCATTGCGAGCCATGCCTTGGCGATGCGACGACGTCTGGCGATGTCGCGCCCCGACGGCTTCTTTAGCAGCCACTCGCCCAGCGTTTCACACGAACCCCAGGCGTATTCCGTATATTTGCCTTCAATGGCAATCTGGCACTTGCCGTCGCGAATCATCAAGTCGGTCATCGAAGGGCTCCCGACGACCTTGCCGCCCAGCACAGGCTCGATCGGGCACTCGAACACCTTGTCGGCATTCGCAAGATCAAGGTCTGGCAAGCGCCGCCCAATGACCTTCCCGATTTCCGCAAGGTTTTCTGGTCTCCAAAAATCCGCCAGCGGAATCGAACTCGTCCGATAGGTATTTACATTGGTCTCGGCGAGCGCACACATCGCCTCGCGATAACCGTCCGTTTTCTGACCGCAGGAATAACTACCCGCCCTTCCATTTCTTTTTTCGTTCCTTCTGTTTTTCTTCATACACCATCACATTAGCAACATCCGTGCCAATGCAAATCGCGCCCCGAAGCGCAAGGTTTCAGGGCGTAACAGCGATCAGAATTTTATCAGACGGTCAGATTTTGAACCCGACTAAAACCAGAGTCTTTATTTGCGCAGAAGCGGACACCGCAAGCGGTGTCGTCAAGAGACAACCTTAGGCCCGTCCGGCAGCCAATACACCGCCTTGCCCTGTCCAGATGACAACGCTTGCGCTGTCAATCCCACCGCCATCCTCGCCGCCGCTTCGTTTACCTCCAGGCATGCAGCCCGCGAGAATTCGACTTCGCTATTACCCCGCGCGATAATTGCCGCGCGGCGACCGCGAATTGCCTCAAGCCACAGGCTGCCGACCTTATAGTCATGCGGCATCGCAGATGGCAATATCTGGACGATCCGACCCGCAGGCTCGGCGAGTAGCATGTCGCGCACTGCCTTCTCGCCCGGGCTGATCCAGCCACCGACAAAGACATGATCCCCCACACGGCGGCGAATCCGCGCAACGGCTTCCCTGACCTGCTGCAAAGAAAGCCTGCGGCTGATGCGAAGCGCAATAAACGGCGTATCGCAATCAAGCAACTCAACGGCCCCAATGCCACGCCAGAATTCTTCGGTAGAAAGCCGCCAAGCGGAAAGCGGTTCACGAATTGCCAGAAACTCAGGCTGGTTGTAGCGAAGTTCAAACTTCAGCGGATTGTAGTCGATATAGCGATTGACGGCGGCAAGCATCTCTGCCGATTGGCAAATCCAATCGTGATAACCCTGTTGCCACAGCGAGCCCGATTCGCCAGTCAGTTCGTGAAAGTCTTTCGCGCAGAGGCTCTTGAACGCCCCAATCGCCCGCCCAAGCGCCACCAGCGGCTCTGGAAGCCCCGCGTGAAGATGCAATTGCAGGTGAACATGATCTGGCATCACGACAGAGTTGAAGAGCCGGATGCCCGGCATCAACCCCATCTCGACAATCCGCCGCTCAACGGCAAGCCCAAGTTGGGTCTTTTGCAACTTGGCATCGACAATCTTTCCGAATAGCCGCCGCCGAGGATTTGTGACGATTGTGATGAAAAGCGCCGCACCCCGCGAATAGTCATACCCGCGAAACCGCCGAAAGTGGCGAATCTCAGGCTTGGCGCCAAGCTTCATCATCGGCCTACACCTTCATGTCCCGCCCCCACACTCTAGTTGCCGCAGCCACACGCATTCACCACAAAGATTCATGGCAAGCCCTGTAATCACCTTTTTCTCCCACGGAGAACGCAGAGGCCGCAGAGAAATTAAACAACATATGGCATCCCATTGTCACCCATTTTCATTTAACGTCAATATGGTTATCGGGACTGGGAATCCGTAAACATCTTCCGTCTGCATAAGGACAAAAATGTCGTTAAGTGAAGAGCGGTCCTTATCTGTCACCCTATTTAGAATCTTTGCAAGTTTTTGACTCTGATTTATCTTCGTCTCAACTAACGCAATATAAAAACGAACCTTCTTCAACCTCTTGAACAAATTTCCGTAATGATCCGCAAGCCCTTTAGCAAAACTTTCCATCTCCTCTTTGCTAACACAACCATCTGAATCATAAAACAACTGATATATGACAATGGCCTCGCTTTTTCCCTGTTGTTTTGCCACAGCGCAGGCAGAAGCTATCCTGTGTAAAAGTTGATAAGGAATTTTGTCGTACCGTCCTAGATTTTCAGTTTCCAAAACCTCGTTATCGCTATCCACAAAAGCATTTATATACTTTATCCATCCTTTAAGAACGTTATTGCGATTTATTTTATCCTTCCCTTCTTTCTTCCATTCTGAAATAGATTCGTATTTCTCTTTACATTCCGTCCATTTAGCTTCTATGGCAATAGCATGAGACTTAGAAATGATCATCAAGTCCGTCATAGAAGACTTGCCCTTGCCTTTGTTGACTGGCACAGGATACTCAAACATAAGTTTTTCCACATCGGATGGAGTGATCCCACACTTTTTGAGCAACGTATCTGCCCAAGAATTCAACTTTCTTCCCCTGGGTTTCCAAAATTGGACTAACGGCAAAGAGGATGTCCTTTCGCTATTAATAGAATCATGTGCTGCAAAGATACTTGCCGCCAGATCCCATGACCCAGTATCTTTTGGATTTCCATAATGGAATCTCAATTGATCACCCATCTCCTTCTCCTCTCTTTTATACATGTTAACCGTTTAGTTCAAGCATTCGGTTTGCTACACGCCTCCGCGTACTCTGCGGGAGGAAGCAAAATATGTACATTATATCAAAATCTCAGCATCACTAGTGCGAAACCCAACAATCCTATACGCTGCCCGCAGTTTGTCATAATAATGTGTACCCAGTTCAATCGGAGAAGGATTTTTCGGACAGCCCGTTCGTCAAATACTGTGTACCCGACTATAATATGGGAATGAACGACATGTCACGCAAGTCAAAGAAAGAATACATCAACGC
>JAFYQC010000058.1 GCA_017547265.1 Kiritimatiellia bacterium
TCGCTGTCGATCGACTACTCACTCCGCTACGGGAAGGGCGAGATACTCCTCGTTGAAATCATCGACGCCGAGGGCAAGGCCCGCGCAGTGGACTTCGCCTCGACGCTGAAGGAGGCGACCGACAACTCCTCGACCGCCGCGAACATCTACGACCCTCTCGACAAGATCCTCTCTTGCTCCATTCCAGGAATCAAGATCGGCGAGACGCTCCACGTCAAGACGCGTCGCACGGTGACAAAAAGCCGCGTCAAGGACCAGTGGGCCGACATGCAGATCTTCGAGTCGACGATGCCGATTGTCCGCACGTCCGTCAGGATCGACGGTCCCGTTTCTCGCCCGCTCAAGAGCGTCGCGGTTCGCAATCCAATCGGGAACGTCGTCTCGTCCGTCGTGACGAACGGGGAGCGCATCGTCTACAGCTGGACGGTCGAGAACTCGCCGCAGATGTTCCCCGAGCCGGCGATGCCTCCTTTCTGGACGCAGGGCCAGAACCTGCGCGTCTCCACGGCGGCCAACTGGCAGGAGCTCTCGAAGTGGTACTGGGATGTCTCGGTTCCCCATCTCGAGAAGACGAACACCGCGATGACGAACAAGGTCGAGGAGATCGTGGCGAAGACACGCGAGCGCACAGAAGACAAGCTTGAGCTCGTCAAGGCCATCTACAAGTTCGTCTCGCAGGAGATCCGCTACATGGGCCTCACGATGGAGGACACGTCTCCCGGCTACGCGCCGCACGATGTCGATCTCACTTTCGACAACCGCTATGGCGTGTGCCGCGACAAGGCGGCGCTACTCGTCGCCATGCTCAGGATTGCCGGCTTCGAGTCGTACCCCGTTCTCATCAGGGTGAGCGCCGCGAAGATGGACCAGGAAGTGCCGACGCCGTTCTTCAACCACGCGATCGTATCCGTGAAGATGGACGGCGACTACATCCTCATGGATCCGACCGACGAGTCGAGCCGCGATCTCTGCCCTGCGTACTTGGGCGACTGTTCGTATCTCGTGGCGCATCCCAGTGGCGAGGGTCTTCGCACCGCCCCCATCGTGCCGCCGGAGAAAAATGCCTTCACCGTAGTCGGCAGCGGGCGTCTCAGCAAGGACGGCACGCTTCTCGCCGATTATGCGATTTCGCTTCGTGGCATCAACGACAACACTTACCGCCGCCGTTTCCTGTCGCTCAAGCCCGAGCAGCGTCGCGAGCTTTTCGAGAAGGCGGTAGAGGCCGTTTCGGCAGGCGCCGAGCTGATGCGGTGCGACATCGAGCCAAAGGATCTTCAGGACACTACGAAGGAGCTTGGCGTAAAGCTTCTCGTCAAGTATCCAGAAGTCCTGCTTCGCGGCGAGACACGCGACGAGCTTTCCGTCCCCTCGCTCTCCTCCGCGCTCGGCTCGGCGAACTGGCTTCTTTCCGGTCGTACCGCGCTAGAGAGCCGCAAGTATCCGCTCAAGGTCTCGTCGACCGCACTTGCCGAAGAAAAGATGGAGATTGATCTCGCGGGCGCTGTGGGCGCGACGGCGTCGATACCTGACGACGAGACTATAAAGGGCGGCTATGAATTCACGCGTACGTTCAGGCGCGATGGCGACAAGCTCGTCTTCGCGCGGCGGCTTTCGGTCGGCTCAATCGAGTTCTCGCCTGACGAGTACCTGAATTTGCGTGAGAATATCAAGCGCGTCGAGGCGTCCGAGCGCAAGAATCCGACGTTCGCGAAAGACCGTTTCGCCAACGCGAACGAGCGCATCATCTCCAGCGTCAGGACCTACGACTTCTTCGGTGATTCGTCCTGGGTTTCCACGAACACGGTCGTGAAGGAGATTCTCACCTACAAGGGTAAGAAGAACGCGGCCGAGCTCAAGTTCTTTTACAACCCATCGTGGAAGACGGTAGAGCTCGTCTCTGCGAGCGTCTCGAACAAGAATGGGCAGGTCATGTTCGCGGGGCCGAAAGAGACAAGCGTCCTCGACGCCGACTGGGTCTCTGCTGCGCCACGCTATCCCGCGTCGAAGCAGCTCGTCGTCAACCTTCCGTCCGTCGAGATCGGCAGCGTCATATCCTACACGGTTGTCACGACCGTGAAGGATGCGCCAACTCCGTTCTATGCGAATTTCTACTTCGACACGTTCACGCCAACTGACTTCCTCTCGGTGCGCGTAGGCGACTGGAAGCGCGAAGTAAAGAACCCGCGCCTTCTTCCCGACGAGAAGATGCTTCCGCCCGGCGTCCTGTGGCGCGATCATGAAAGCGTGTCGCTTTGCGACTTCTCCGCGGCCGCCGCGAAGTATCGTGCACTTGATCCCGACCCCGTCGATCCGAAGGACTATGACATTCCGACCGGCATCGTCGAGATCCGCGACTGGATGGCGCGGCACATCCGCCGCGTCGGGCCAAGCTTCGGCGAAATTCGGCTCGAGGATCATGTCGTTGCACCGGAGGTAGTCCTCAAGGAACGGTACGCGACGCGCCTTGGCTACATCCGCACGCTTTGCGCGCTTTTGAAGGGTGCTGGCTACGATGCCGACATCGTGTTCGCGGGCGACACGGCAGATTCGTCCATGTCCGTCCTCATGCGTGACATGTACGACTTCCCCAATGTCTCGCGCTTCTCGTACCCGCTTTGCCGCGTCACGGTGAAGAAGGGCGGCTTCCTCTGGTGGGGCGGCGAGACGACGACATATTATCTCGGCATGGAAAACGAATACACGCCGCTTGGCGCGACTGGCTTCAACAACTCGCTCTTCCTCGATCCGAAGACAGGCGGCTTTGCGACAGTCGCCGCCTCGGACGGCGGATTCTGCGAGGCCGAGAACGTGGCGCTGTCGTTCTCGATCCGCGAGAACGGAGCGGTCGATCTCGACTACTCTCTTGAGCAGTATGGCGCATCGGTTGGTTCAGTGCGCAAGCGCTACGCGGAGATGCTTCCCGAGATTCGCTCGCGCCACTTCCAGCAGATGCTTGGCAAGATCGCCCAGTCCGCGAGCGCGACGCGCGAGCTCGTGACAGACGCCGACGGATATCCGTTCGCGCTTTCGTTCTCGGCGTTCATTCCCGACATGGCCGTCGTCACTGGCGATGCGATTTCGTTTGAGGTTCCGCAGCTCGCCGCGCATCCCTTCGGAATCACGGGAGCGACGCGCGAACTTCCTATCGGAATCGATGGCGAGGAGTCGCTCGAGGTGACCCGCTACAGTATCGTGTTCCCCAAGGGCTACACCGAGGTTGAAAGCCTGCCCGCATCGCTTGAGATACGCAACCCCGCGAATCCCGGCGAACTTTGGATCGGCACCGTTGTCACTTCGGAGGTCAAGGACGACGTGCTTTTGGTCAATATCGTCGTCACGCACAATGTCTACCGCGAGACGATGCTGCCTGCGGAATACCTCGCCATGCTGAAGGAATGGAACCGCCTTGCCGGCTCCAAGGCGAATTCGACGATCGTCGTCCGCCGCCGCTAGAACAGCCCCTCGGCGGAACAAGCGCAAAGACGACATCGGCCAAAGTGAGTGCAATTACAACCATTTCCCATCCAGCCAACAACCACGCTCCAACCACGACACAACCATCTTTCGTGTCTAATCCAAGGGCGATTCCGACTCAACCATCCCACATCCACGATTCTCCAAATCCGACAATATGGAGATGCACGAAATGCTTTGCTGGTTGAATTCTTGTACGAGTATCTATGGAACAATGGGATTGAATTGACTTCTCTGAAAAAGTACACATGTCCGAAACGTGTATTTACAGGTTTATTGTCTTTCGCAGACATGTAGTATAATTAGCGCATGAAAGATGCGCTTGAGGAGCTCTATTCGAGAAATCCGTGCCTTGAACAATGCAGGGATGCCGTCGCCAACGCCTTTAACGTGCTTCTCTTTGCGTTTCGCTCGGGTGGCAAGGTGCTTGTTTGCGGCAACGGCGGAAGTGCGGCGGACGCAGAGCATATCTGCGGCGAACTGCTGAAGAAGTTCAAGAAGCACCGTGGCGTTCCGGCGGAGGTGGCGGCGAAACTGCGACCGGAACTTGCCGCGAATCTCGAAGGCGCTCTCCCGGCCATTTCTCTCGTCTCGATGAGCGGAATCATCACCGCGTTCGCCAACGACGTTTCATGGGAGACAGCCTTCGCACAGCAGGTGCTTGCGCTTGCGAACCCGAACGACGTGCTGATCACGCTTTCAACGAGCGGCAACAGTGCCAACTGCGCTGCCGCTGCGGAAGTTATGAAGGCCATTGGAGGAAAGACGATAGCCTTTACCGGCAAGAATGCGTCGCGCCTTTCGCAAGTGTGCGACGTTGCCATCCGTGTGCCGGAAACGGAAACTTACAAGGTGCAGGAGCTGCACCTGCCCGTATACCATGCACTATGCGCTGCAATAGAGGAGGAGCTGTTTTGAACATCGGTCTTGACATAGGCGGCACGAAGTGTGCCATATCCGCCGGCGAGCCTGCGGGCGACGCGATAAAGATTCTCTCCCGCGAGGAGTTCCCGACAGCCGGGCTAACTTGGCAACAGGTGTTGGAGGAGTTCGCCCACCGCATCGATTGCATCGTTTCCTCCAACTCCAACTCTGATCTCCAACTCTCCTCCATCGGCATAAGTTGCGGAGGTCCGCTTGACTCGCGTCGTGGCGTCATAATGTCTCCGCCTAATCTCCCCGGATGGGACAATGTGCCTGTCGTAGATTTCTTCCGCAAGCGTTTCAATGTTCCAGTCGCAGTCCAGAACGACGCAAACGCAAGCGCCCTTGCAGAATACCTTTACGGCTCGGGGCGCGGCGTTAGGAATCTCGTCTTCATGACTTTCGGCACAGGGCTTGGCGCGGGGATAATCATCGACGGCAGGCTCTACTCGGGTGCGAACGACAATGCCGGCGAAATAGGCCACATCCGCCTCGCTCCGACGGGGCCACTCGGCTACAACAAGGAGGGGAGCGCGGAGGGCTTCTGCTCTGGCGCAGGAATGGCGCGTCTTGCAAAGATAAGGAAGGGGCTTGATCTCACGACGAAAGAGCTTTTCGCTCGCGTCAGGGCGGGTGATCCAGACTGCACCGAGGTTTTCCGCGAGTCGGCAGAGAAACTCGCGACGATTCTCGCATACACGATAGACATCCTCAATCCCGAGGTCATCGCCCTCGGCGGGGTCTTCATGCGTAACGCCGATCTCTTCATGCCCATTGTGGACCCGATCCTCGACCGCGAGGCGCTGTCGCTTGCGCGGAAGGTCTGCCGCATTGTTCCCGCCGAGCTTGGTGAGAGCATCGGCGACTATGCGGCGCTTGCAGTTGCAGGAGGACTCAAATGAAAAGAACCGTTCTTCTCGCTCCGCTCCTGGCGGGGTTCTTCGTGATGGGCTTTGGCGACATCATCGGCACGGTGATGAACCAGGTCAAGGCGGAGTGTGCGGCTAACGCGGACACCATCTCGTGGCTAATGCCGATATTCGCCTATGTGTGGTTTCTCGTCATTTCCATTCCGACAGGCGTTCTCTCTGGGTGCATCGGCCGAAAGAACGCAGTACTCGTCTCGCTTGCCGTGACGGTTGCGGCAATGGCAGTGCCGCTCTTTGCGAACGCCGAGAGATGGTATCTCTATATTGCGGCCTTTGCGCTCGTCGGAATCGGCAACACAATAATCCAGGCCGCGCTTCCAGCGCTGATGTCCAACGTCGTAGAGCCGTCGCAGCTCGCGAGCCGCATTTCGCTCGGGCAGTTCGTAAAGGCGCTCTGCGCGGCGCTCACGCCGGTGTTTGTCTACCTTACCGCGACGGCCTTGGGAAACTGGAAGTTGCTGTTCCCGCTCTACGGAGCGCTCACGATAGGCGCGGCAATCTGGCTTTTGCTTGCGAAGATTCCTGACGAGCGGAGAATAGAAGGGGCTGCCGGAAAGAACGTGACGACAACCTTCGGCGGATGCTTCGCGATGCTCAAGGAGCCGTACGTCGCGGCGATGACGGTCGGAATACTCTTCTCCGTCGGCGCCGACGTCGGCTTTTCGGTCGCGATTCCGGAGTATCTGAAGAATGTCTACAAGGTCGATGTCAATGTCGCCGGAATGGGGCCGACGGTGTACTTCGTGGCGAAGACCGTTGCGGCGATTACAGGCGCCGTCGTCTTCGCGAAGGTGTCGGCGGCGAAGTGCTTCCCGTGGTGCATGGGCGTCGGGCTTGCCGCGACTGCGGCGATACCTCTTGTCTCGACGCCTGTGGCGTTTCTCGCGATAGTTGCCTTCGTCGCGCTTCTCACGGCCAACAGCTTCGGGATGTGCATGGGCCTCGCCATCGAGCGGTTCCCAGACAAGGCCAACGAGATATCGTCGCTGATGGTGATGGCGATAGTCGGCGGCGGCATAGTTTCCGCCGTCCTTGGCGTTGCGCAGTCGGCGTTCGGCCCCGTCGGCATCGTCGCGACCCTCGGCGCGTGCATCGCATATCTTTTCGCGCTTGGATTGTTTGCGTCAAGACGCTCCAGTTTGGTAAAATAACTTCCAGATGAAAGGGCACAAGGAGGTATTCGAGGCGCTGAGACGCGAGATTCTTGCCGGGAAGTACGATGCCGACAGGCGGCTTCCGAGCGAGAAGTCTCTTTCGTGCAGATTCGGCGTGTCGCGTCCGACGGTCAGCCGTGTCACGCTCGACCTCAAGCGCGAGGGGCTTATCGTCACGCGAAAGGGCGCAGCTTCTGTCATAACGCGCTTTGCGCAGAACGCGACTGGCGCGCTGGGTCTTGTCGTTCCCGGGGAGAATTATGCAGAGATCTTCAAACCGCTCGATAGGCGTCTCGCGCATCTTGCCGATCGCTTGGGTTGGGATCTGATACGCGGCGAGATAAAAGGGACGGATCCAAAAGTCCGCGCCAGGGAAGCGCGGCGCCTTGCGTACCAGTTTGCAAAGGAACGGGTGTGCGGCGTGTTCTTCCAGCCAATCGAGTTCCTAAAAGATTCCGCAAAGGCGAGCGAGGACATCGTCCGGTATTTCGAGAAGTCGGGAATAGCCGTGGTTCTCCTGGACTACGACATCGCGCCGCCGCCCGATCGCTCTCGCTATGACGTGGTTGGCATAGACAACTTCGCCGCCGGGCTCGCGATCGGCAGGCACCTTGTTCGCTCTGGCGCGAAGCGAATCGCCTTTCTCCACCGACCAAATGCCGCGCCCACGGTCACGAACAGGATGCGTGGAGTCGCGGCCGCGGCAGTCGAAAGCGGAGGCTTCTGGTCGCTCAAGGGGAACGTGCTGTTTGCCGAGCCCGACAACTGCCGCGCGGTGTCTAAGTTCTTGAAGAACGGGTTGCCAGACGCTTTCGTCGCCGGAAACGACGTTGCGGCCGCAGCGCTTGGCAAGACGCTTGCCAGGATCGGCGGCGGTGCTGAGAAAATACGGCTTGCCGGATTTGACGACGTTGAAGTCGCCGCCAAGCTGGGGCTGACGACAGTCCGCCAGCCGCTCGACGCCATTGCCGAAGTCGCCATGCAGACTTTGGTCTCGCGCATAAAGACGCCAGACCTCTCGCCGCGCACCATTCTCCTCGACGCCGAAATCGTCGTGCGGTAGGGGTGGTGGCACAAAAACGCGGATTTACATATTTTGTGCCGACGCTATTGAATAATGCACAAAAATATGCTATAATTCGTGCAAATCATCACCTTGGAAAAGGCGTAAAATGTTTATTGGTCGCGAAAAGGAACTTGAATCACTGCGTTTGTTGTTAGACAAGCGCACTTCGTCGTTAGTTGCGTGCCGTGGGCGTAGGCGCATTGGAAAGTCAACGTTGATTGAAGAGTTTGCAAGACGAAACCATTGTCGCTTGGTGTCCATTGACGGATTGTTGCCGCGCGAAGGTATGACGAATCAAGTACAGTTGGACAACTTCATCGAGAAACTGTCTGCCCAGACAGGAGTTGACGGGACAAGAGTCTCGTCGTGGTTCGAGGCTTTCGTGCGCCTTGATCAGGCGATTACTTGGGACGATTGGACTGTAGTGCTATTGGACGAGGTTTCGTGGATGGGGCGCTATGACGCAGACTTTCCCGCAAGGCTCAAGAGCGCATGGGACACGCTTCTTAAGCATCACGACAGGCTTATCGTTGTAATCTGCGGATCTGTCTCGACCTGGATCAAAAAGAACATTCTGGAGAATACCGGCTTTGCCGGACGCTTTTCGCGCGATCTTGTCGTGCGAGAACTACCGCTTTCTCAATGCAAGGCTTTTTGGGGCGAAGCGGTGGGGAGGATTGCTCCGTCGGAGATTGTCGATGTTTTGTCCGTGACAGGTGGAATACCTCGCTATCTTGAAGAGATCAACCCAGGGTTAAGCGCCAACGAGAACATCAAGAGGATGTGCTTTGAGCGCGACGGTGTCCTGTTTGGAGACTTCAAGGCCATATTCAGCCAGGTGTCTGGCGAGGAGTCTGTGCTGAAGCAAAAGGTCTTGCTTGCTTTGGTTGACGGCCCTCGCACATGCATCGAAGTATCCGAGGCGCTTGACGTTGTTCGTGGCGGGTCTCTATCGGAAACCCTCGAAGTGCTTGTCGATGCAGGATTCGTCACCAAGGACGAAGGGTACAATCCAGAGACCGGGAAGAAGGCGCGGACGGTGAAATACCGCCTTTCCGACAACTATACGCGGTTCTACCTGAAATACGTCCTTCCCCACGAAACGGAGATACTCTCCGACACATATCTATTCGATTCGCTCGAGTCCCTGCCGGGATGGGATTCCATTTTGGGGCTTCAGTTTGAGAACCTTGTCGTAAACAACTTCCGGGATCTCGTGAATCCGCTTCATCTTGAGGGAGTCCCGGTTCTTTCCGCCGTTCCATACGAGAAGCGAAAGCGGAATAATCTTGGCGAGGGCGATGGCAAAGGCCTTCAGATCGACCTACTTGTCCAGACGCGCAAGTCGGTGTACGTCGTTGAGATAAAGCGCAAGCGGCATATTGGCGAATCGATAGAGTCCGAGGTGGCGGAGAAGGTCGCTCGGCTTCGCCATAAGCGTGGGCTGTCCATTCGCACGGCACTCGTATACGAGGGCGAGCTTGCTCCAGTCGTGCGCGGCAACGGATACTTCGACGCCATCATCTCTGTCTCTGACTTGATAGGTCTGTAAGGCATTTGCCGTTGGCTTCTCCGTTCCACAAACTTGTATTTACAGGTTTCGCCACCCCGCGTCCGTTGTGGTACAATTTACTCGTAGCGAAAAGTCGCGTACTGCAAACCGAAAGGGAACAAGTGTGAAGCCACGCAGATTCACTGTAACCAGATTCAATATAGCAATTGGGAGAGCGAACAAGATGGGTACGCTCTTCGCATGTCTTGTTTTGGCAATTTCGGCTGTCGCGGCGGTTGACTTTACGGAATTCGTCGACACGAAGATCGGCGGGTCCTATCGCGGGCACACGTTCCCCGGCGCGACGTGCCCGTTCTCCCTCGTGCAGGCGAGTCCGGACACGGGGCTCTGCGACTGGGACCACTGCTCCGGATATGTGTGGGAAGACCCTTGCATCTACGGCTTCTCGCAGACGCACCTGAGCGGGACGGGCTGCCCCGATCTCGCCGACGTGCGGCTCTTGCCGTTCACGGACGACTTCGATTCTCCAGACCCGCGCACGTGGCGTCTTGCCAAGGATTTCCGCACCGAGAGCGGACGCCCGGGCTTCTACACGGTCGCGCTCACCAACGCTGGCGTAGTCGCGGAGCTCACTGCAACGCCGCGCGTAGGAGTACACCGCTACACATACGCGCCAGGGAAGCCGGTAAAGCTCCTTGTCGATCTCCAGTGGGCAAACGTGGGGAACATGTCGGGTGCAGTCGTGGCATTCTCGAATCGGCTCGATGCGGCGCACGCCGCAATCGTCGGCGGACGCCGCACCCACGCATGGCTCAGGCGCAGCGTCTCATGGAAGGTCGTCTTCGACCGTCCGTGGAAAGACGCGCGTCTTCTGCCAAAGGCCGACCCAAAGGAACTCGCCGAGCGCTGGGTGCTGGAGTTCGAGCCGGGCGCTCCGCTCGTCGTCAAGGCGGCGATTTCGACCGTTGACGAAGACGGCGCGGCGAAGAACTACGCCGCCGAAGCCGAGGGAAAGACCTTTGACGATATTCGCGCAGAGGCTCGCGCGAAATGGCAGGCGTTGCTCGGTCGATTCGAGGTTCCCGGAGCCAGCGCAGAGCAGCGCACGGCGTTCTACACCGCGCTTTACCACCTCTTCATCCAGCCAAACAACATAGCGGACGTCGACGGTCGCTACCGTGGCGGCGACGCGAAGGTCGCTACGGCGAAGGACGGCGTCTATTACACGGGACTCTCCCTCTGGGACACTTTCCGCGCCGCGCATCCGTTCTACACGATTGCCGTGCCAGAGCGCGTGGACGGCTTCGTGAACTCGATGCTCGGACACTACCGTGCGCTTGGCTTCCTCCCCGTGATCCCGTACTTCGGATGGGAATCGCACTGCATGATCGGCAACCATTCGGTTCCCGTGATCGTGGACGCCTACAAGAAGGGCTTCCGCGGCTTCGACGTGGACCTCGCTTTCGAGGCGGTCACGAACTCGCTCACCGTCCTGCACACGGATCCGTTCGGCCGCCGCAAGATCAAGGAGAACTGGGATCTATACGACCGCTACGGATACTATCCGTTCGACGAAATCAAGGGCGAAAGCGTGAGCCGCACGCTCGAATGCAGTTTCGACGACTGGTGCGCGGCGGAGTTCTGCCATGCGCTTGGTCGCGGCGACGAGGCGTTTTTCCGCAAGCGCGCCAACTACTGGAAGAACCTATTCGATCCCGAGACGCGGCTGATGCGCGGGCGGACGGGATCAGGTTCATGGCGCACGCCGTTCGATCCGTTTTCGACCGGGCACGACCACAACAAGGCCAACGACTACACGGAAGGCAACGCGTGGCAGTACACGTGGCATGTTCTGCATGACCCGCAGGGCCTTGTTGCCGCGATGGGTGGCCCAGAACCGTTTGTACAGCGGCTAGACTCGGTGTTCCGCCAGCCGGAGGACCTGCACGACCAGCCGCCGGACGTGACCGGCCTTATCGGGCAGTATGTACATGGCAACGAGCCGAGTCACCATGTGGCGTACTTCTATTCGCTCGCGGGGGCGCCGCGTCGTACGGCAGAGGTGGTGCGCGAGGTATGCGACCGCTTCTATGGCGTGAAGCCGGGCGACCTCTGCGGCAACGACGACTGCGGACAGATGAGCGCGTGGTACGTATTTGCCGCGATGGGGTTCTATCCTTTTAACCCCGCCAGCGGCGAGTACGTAATAGGCGCACCGCAGGTTCCCGAGGTGAGAATTCGCCTCGGAAATGGGGAACGGGAGTTTAGAGTTGTCGCCAAGAATCTCTCCCGCGAAAACAAGTACGTCAAATCGGTGACGCTGAACGGCAAGCCCGTGACCGACTGGAAGATTCGCCACGCCGACATCATGGCGGGTGGCGAACTCGTGTTTGAAATGACGGCTGTCGCCGACTGCGCCGAATATGTCGATCCGTTCATCGGGACGAGCGCGACCGGGCATACGTTCCCCGCCGCCTGTGTTCCGTTCGGACTCGTCCAGGCCGGGCCCGACACCGCCGGACGCGAAACGATGTGGTGGCACTACTGCAGCGGCTACCGTCATGAGGACGACCGCATCGCCGGATTCTCGCAGACCCACCTCAACGGCACCGGCGGCATTGATCTGGGGGATGTTCGCATATTGCCGATGTCATTGTGCACAAATGACAATTGTCACAATTGTTCACAAATCTCAAATGCAAATTCTACATGTTCACGGCTGAATAATTCTGTCAAAAAACTCTCCGAGGTTGCGGAGCCAGGGTATTACGCCGCAACGCTGGATGGTGGTATCAAGGTCGAAGTCGCCGCCGCTGAACACGCCGCCATCTACCGTATCAAGTTCGAAAAGGGAAGCGCGGGCTTGCTTGTGGATTTGCTGCACGGTTTGAGCCTTCGCCAGAACGACAACGCCAATAAGGTCAGGAGTTCCGTTGCCTTTGATGGCAAGACCGGCCTTTCCGGCACGATCACGCGCTCGGGCTGGGTGACGCGGGACGTGTCGTTCTCCATTGCGTTCGACCGCCCGTTCGCATCCGTCGAGACGCTTCCGCCGCGCAAGGATGGAGAGACCGCGCCGCGTTATGTCTTCGATTTCGACCTGAAGGACGGCGAGACTCTGATGGTGAAAATCGCACTTTCTGCCGAGGGCGGCGCGGAGGCGGCGAAGCGCAATCTTGCCGCCGAGATTCCCGGTTGGAATTTCGACGCCGTGAAGGACGCCGCGCACGTAAAGTGGAACGAGGTGCTTTCAAGGGCGACGGTTGAGGGAACGGACGAGCAGAAGAAGAACTGGTACACGGCGCTCTACCATCTTTTCATCCAGCCGAACAACATAGCCGATGTGGGCGAAAAGCCGTTCTACTCCACGCTGTCGCTTTGGGACACGTTCCGCGCGGCGCATCCGCTCTATACGATCCTCGCGCCGGAGAAGGCGGCGGAGTTCGTCGATTCTATGCTGGAGCAGGGACGCCGCACGGGGTATCTCCCGATATGGACCTTGTGGGGCAAGGACAACCAGTGCATGATCGGAACGCATTCCGTGCCGGTGATTGTGGACTGGTTTTTGAAAGAGGGGAACGGGGAACGGGGAACGGTTTGGATTTTAGCCACAAAGAACACAAAGAGCACAAAGACTCTGCGTCCTCTGCGTCTCACCCCTCTAGCGACCGCTTGCGCGGCTCGCTTTGCTCGGGGGATACGCGTGAGGTAAAAACCAATCCTGTAAATCCTGTTAATCCTGTCCAAAAACAAAAAGAATACTGGCTTGCGGCTTACGCGCAGATCAAGGACTCGCTCACCAATCCGCACAAAGGGCGCGTCAAGGAGCGTTGGGATCTCTACGACAAATACGGCTATTATCCGTTCGACATTATCAAGGGCGAATCGGTCTCGCGTACGATGGAGTGCGCCTACGACGACTGGTGCGCGGGCGTGATGGCGGAGAAGCTCGGCTTCGCAGTTGATGCAGAGTTTTTCTTCAAGAGGGCGCAAAGCTGGAAGAACGTCTTCGATCCATCGCTCGGCCTTGTGCGCGGCAAGGACTCGAAGGGCAATTGGCGCGAACCGTTCGACCCGTATACCCTTGGGGGCGCGGGCAGGGACAATGACTTTACGGAGGGCAATGCCTTCCAGTATTCGTGGCATGTGATGCAGGATGTCCCTGGGCTGATTGCGGCGATGGGCGGACACGAGGCGTTCGTCAAGAAACTCGATTCTATCTTTTCCGCACCCTCGAAAACGGAAGGCATGGGCGAGGTTCTGGATGTGACGGGCCTCATCGGGCAGTATGTCCACGGCAACGAGCCGAGCCA
>JAFYQC010000059.1 GCA_017547265.1 Kiritimatiellia bacterium
ACCATCCAGAACTGTTCGACGCGGCGCGCGGCCGACTCGAACGCCACCTCGCCGCCGCGAAGAAACGCGGCGACCTCGTCCTCGCAATCGATGACCTCTCTGGCGGCTTCGAACTCGCCCCAAGCACTGGCGCCGCAGGCGAGAAGGCACTCCTCGTTGTCGCCAAGTCAGACCGAGTGTTCGCCAAGAGGAAGACGCATCTTCGAAATGCCGCGCTCGCAAGAGGCGCACGGCTCAACGACTTCGACGAACTCGACCCCGGCGAATATGTGGTGCATGTCGACTATGGCGTCGGCAGGTTCATCGGCTCATCCGAAATTCTCGTGAACGGCAAGCGCTCCGAGGTATTCACGATAGAGTATGCCGACGGCGCGAAGCTTCATGTGCCAGCCGCTCATGCCCATCTTCTCTCGCGCTATGTCGGCGTAAAGGGCGAGGCGGTTCGACTGCATCGTCTCGACGGCAAGCGTTGGGCGAAAGACAAGGCCGACGCGCAGAAGGCGGTCACCGACCTCGCAGCCGCGCTCCTTGAGACACAGGCGCGGCGCGAACTTGTGCCGGGATTTGCCTATGATGTCGAGTGTGACGGCATGGACGCGTTCGAGGCCGCGTTCCCCTACGAGGAGACTCCCGACCAGGCCGCGGCAATAGCCGCCGTCAAGAAGGATCTCGCGGCACAGAAGCCGATGGATCGCCTCATCTGCGGCGACGCGGGCTACGGCAAGACAGAAGTCGCAATGAGAGCAGCCTTCATCGCCGCGATGAACGGCAAGCAGACGGCAGTCCTCGCGCCCACAACCGTCCTCGCGGAACAACACTTCGAGACTTTCACCTCGCGCTTCGACGGAACGCCCATACGAATCGAGTCCGTCTCGCGCTTCCAGTCTGACGCGACACACAAGGGCACTTTCCAGCGGCTTGCGACAGGCGCTTGCGACATCGTTATCGGAACACACGCGATACTCTCGTCGAAGATCGCGTTCCGCGACCTCGGGCTCATAATCATCGACGAGGAGCAACGCTTCGGCGTTAGGCACAAGGAGTTCCTGAAGCGACTACGCGCGACCGCCGATGTGCTGACGCTCTCTGCGACGCCGATACCGAGAACGCTATACCTCTCGATGACAGGGGCGCGTGACCTCTCGCTCATACGAACGCCCCCGCGCGAACGCGTCGCGGTCGAGACGAAGGTCGTGCGCGACTCTGCGGCGACAGTCCGCGCGGCGGTAGGCGCGGAGCTCGCGCGTGGTGGACAGGTGTTCTTCCTGCACAACAGAGTGTCGACAATCGGCAAGGCGGAAAAGCGGCTGAACGAGACATGCCCCGAAGCGCGCGTAGTCGTCGCTCACGGACAGATGGACGCGCGGACGCTCGCGCGGAAGATGCGCGATTTCGAGCGCGGCAAGTTCGATGTCCTGCTCTCGACGACCATAGTGGAATCTGGCATAGACATTCCACGGGCGAACACGATAATCGTTGACCACGCCGAGATGTTCGGACTCGCAGACCTCTACCAGCTACGCGGCCGCGTCGGGCGTTCATCGCGCGAGGGACACGCGTACTTCCTTCTCCCAGCCGAAGGGCTCGTCGATTCCGACGCGAGGGAACGGCTTTCGGCGCTCCAGCGGCACGGCGCGCTCGGCTCAGGGTTCAACCTCGCCGTCCGCGACCTCGAGCTTCGCGGCGCGGGCAATCTACTCGGCTCCCAGCAGTCGGGGCACATCGCGGCAGTCGGCTTCGGGCTATACTGCCAGCTGCTGCAGCGCACTATCGCGATGATGAAGGGGGAGAAAGTGCAGGACATAGTCGAGGTCAAGCTGCATCTCGACTTCATCGACTACTCGCCCGCGAGCGAGGACGACGCAAGCGCGGCCGCGCTTCCCTATTCGTATGTCGAAGAGGATGTCCAGCGAATGAGCTTTATGAAGCGCTTCGCGGAAGCGACGGACGAGAAAGTCGTCGTCGCGCTTGCGGCGGAACTGCGCGACAGATTTGGCCCCCTGCCGCCGGCGGCGAAGCGGCTTGTCGCGCTTGCAAAGCTCCGCGTCGCATGTGCCGCGGCGAAGATCAGCAACATCGACGCGAAAGACCGCCGCGCGGTATTCTACAAAGTCGGCTCGCGCGATGTCGCGTTTGTGCGCGACCTCAAGGGAAAGACGCCCGACCGCAAAATTGCAGAACTTATCTCTTTTGCAAGCCGCCAAGATGGCGGCTCTCCCAGTTAGCAAGCCGCAAAGATGGCGGCTCTCCCAGTTAGCAAGCCGCCCAGTTAGCACAGTTAGCGCGTGGGCGCATGGCAAAACAAAGGAGCGCGGCAAATGTGCCGCGCTCCTTTTCATGACCTTGAAAGGTCGAAGCGAGATTACTTGACCTCGACTTCGGCGCCGGCCTTCTTGAGCTGCTCGGCGATCTTCTCGGCCTCGTCCTTCGCGATGGCTTCCTTGACCTTCTTGGGAGCGCCGTCGACCATGTCCTTGGCGTCCTTGAGGCCGAGACCCGTAATCGCGCGGATCTCCTTGATGACCGCGATCTTGTTGGCACCAGCAGCCTTGAGGATGACGTCGAACTCCGTCTTCTCCTCAGCGGCGGCAGCACCACCAGCGGCGGGACCAGCGACGGCCACAGCAGCGGCAGCGCTCACGCCCCACGCCTCTTCGAGGGCCTTCACGAGGTCATTGATTTCGAGAACGGTCTTGCCCGACAGTTCCTTGATGATTTCTTCGTTAGTCATTGTCTTGTTTCCTTTGTTTTACTTGTCAACCCTGGCCGTTTTTCATGCCAGGGAAATTTGTTTACTGTGCAGCGGCCTCGGCGGCTGGCGCCTCGGCTGCAGGTGCGGCGTCGCCCTCGCCCGCCGTAGCCTCGGCGGAGGCGGGACCCTTCTTGGCCTTCTCGGAGAGGACGCGCGCGAGACGGGTCGCAGG
>JAFYQC010000060.1 GCA_017547265.1 Kiritimatiellia bacterium
AGTCGCTTTGGGCGACGCGCATGCGCACCGACGACATCCTGAAGATCGCCGAGACGATCGACAACGCGGGCTACTACTCGCTCGAGTGCTGGGGCGGCGCGACGTTCGACGTCTGCATGCGCTTCTTGCGCGAGAATCCGTGGGAGCGCCTTCGCCGCATCAAGAAGGTCTGCAAGAAGACGCCTCTCCAGATGCTTCTCCGCGGCCAGAACATCCTCGGCTACAAGCACTATCCAGACGACATCGTCGACCGCTTCGTCGCGCTCGCCTGCGAGAACGGAATGGACATCTTCCGCGTCTTTGACGCGCTCAACGACCCGCGCAACCTCGAAGTCGCCATCGCGAGCGTGAAGAAGTACGGCGGCCATGCGCAGGGTACGCTCTGCTATACGACGTCGCCCGTCCACACTGTCGCGAAGTACGTCGAGCTCGCGAAGAGCCAAGAGGCGATGGGCATCGACTCGCTCGCAATCAAGGACATGGCCGGCATCCTCACGCCCGGCGCCGCGCGCGAACTCGTCGCCGCGCTCCGCAAGGCGATGCCGAAGATGCCGATCCAGATCCACTCGCACATGACGAGCGGCATGGCTGCTGCGATGTATCTCGCCGCGGCCGAGGCGGGCGCTGGGTGCTTCGACTGTGCGATCTCGACGCTCTCGTCGTTCTCTTCCCAGCCGCCTGTTGAGTCGGTCAAGGTGATTCTCGAAAGCTGCGGCTTCGAGACTGGACTCGACACTTCGGCGCTTACGAAGATCAACGGCTATTTCAAGGAACTCAAGACGAAGCGCCAGCCCGCCTCCACGGCGAAGGTCGAGCCGGTCGACGCAGGCGTTCTTGTCCACGCGATTCCTGGCGGCATGATCTCCAACCTTCGCTCGCAGCTCGCACAGCAGGATGCGCTTGACCGTCTTCCTGAAGTGCTCGAGGAGCTGCCGAAGACGCGTGCTGATCTCGGGTATCCTCCGCTTGTCACTCCTACGTCGCAGATCGTCGGTGTACAGTCGGTTCTCAACGTCCTTTCCGGAAAGCGCTACTCGATGGTGACTGACGAGACGAAGCGCTATGCGGCCGGCTACTACGGGCGCACGCCCGCGCCTATCGCGCCGAAGCTTAGAAAGCAGCTCTGCGGCGATCTCAAGCCGATTTCCTGCCGTCCGGCGGACTTGCTGAAGCCCGGTCTCGTCAAGGCAGCGGAGGAACTTCCGCCCAACACAATCAAGGCCGAGGAGGATATTCTCTCCTACGCGCTCTTCCCCGAAGTCGCGCTCGGTTATTTCAAGTGGCGCAAGGAGGGTGGTCCGATTCCCGCCGACAGCGAGGCGACAGCAGCAAGCGCGGAATCGGTAGGGTCCGCTCTCCGAGCGGACCGCGGGCGCCTCGGAGAGGCGCCCCTACCAAACTCCACCTCCAACTCCAACTCTTCCTCCAACTCCAACTCAAAACTCCAACTCTCTTCTGGTACTCCCGTCCTCGCGCCGCTCAACGGCACGTTCTACCGGAGCGATGCTCCCGGCAAACCGGAGATGGCGGCCGACGGCGCGGCGGTTAAGGCAGGGGACGCGGTCTGCGTCGTCGAGGCGATGAAGCTCTTCAACCCCATAAAGGCGCCTGCTGCGGGCAAGATCACCTTCCTCGTTGAGCATGGCAAGCCCGTGACTAAGGGTCAGCCAGTCGCGTCTATCGAGTGACAAATGGACTTGGTTCACGAACATACAATGCCGCGGTAGAGAATGAACAGAACGGTTGCAAGGTTGTGGATCGCCCTCGCGGTGGTTGCGGTTGCGGGCGAGCTATTCGCTGGGACAGGTGATGCCCAATGGATCTGGTATCCGGGCGACTACGGCCTCTGGTGGGGAAACGAGCTCCAGAGCCAGCGCCTCCAGTGGGGCGGACGGCTGACGCCGTTTTGGCCGATGTACGCGCCGGAGACGCGCGTCCTCTTCCGGAAGGATGGACTCGACCTTGCGGCTGACGAACCGCTCGAGGTGCGGTTTGACGGACACGCCGTGTTCTGCTACACGGACGACAAGGGCGTCTATCACGAGTCGGCGGCGATCGGCGGAAAGTTCCTGCTGCCGAAGGCGGCGAAGAAAATCGAGGTCAAGATCCAGAACACGCAGCGTCCGCCGTCCATCTGGGTAAAGGGCCCGACGATCGTCTCCGATGCGAGCTGGACGGTCGGCTGGACAACGACATGGGACATGGACGAGAACGTGCCCGTCGAGACGAGTGTGCGTTTTGCCGATCCCACGACCCCTCCTGGACTCCACCGGCTACCCGTGAAGGAGAAGACGCCGAAGTGGGTGAAGCACTACAAGGGCAGCCACGTGATTGCCGACTTCGGCGAGGAGACATACGGCTATCTTCGCCTCAAGGACGTGAAGGGCGCAGGCGCGGTCAAGGTCATCTACGCCGAAAGCGAAGAGGAGATGATGG
Organism: Kiritimatiellia bacterium; assembly: GCA_017547265.1. The sequence continues at coordinate 2,437 of JAFYQC010000060.1, forward strand.
CCGAGGATCTTTTGACGACGGAGCGGGGCGCGCTCGACGGATGGGAGCAGATCGAGCTTTCGGCGACGCCGGAGTTTCGCCGCGAGATCGCGCACGGCTTCCGCTATGTGCATGTCATCCCAGCCGAAGGCGACGTGACGGTCGGATCCGTTACGATGGACTACGAATGGAAGGACGTTCCCGTCAGGGGGAGCTTCCGCTGCAACGACGAGGAGCTCAACCGCATCTGGGACGTCGCAGTCCACACGCTCGAGCTCACCTGCCGCGAAGTCTTCATCGAGGGCGTCAAGCGCGACCACTGGGTGTGGAGTGGTGACGCGGTTCAGAGCTTCCTCATGAACTACTACGTGTTCGGCGACTACGACGGATGCCGTGACACGCTCTGGACGCTTCGCGGGAAGGATCCAATCAAGTGCCATCTCAACAGGATCATGGACTACACGTTCTACTGGTTCGACGCAGTCGAGAAGTATCGGCTCTATTCCGGTGACGCAAACTTTGCGCGACAGGTCTATCCGAGGATGAAGTCCCTCATGGAGTTCGCGATCTCCCGCCTCGACGATAATGGGCGTCCAGTTGACCGCAAAGGGGACTGGATGTTCGTGGACTGGGCGCCGAAGCGGCTCCCGAACTATGGCGGCGTCGTCAGCTTTGAGCAGATGCTCCTTGTGCGCGCTCTCGAGGCGACTGCTGGAGTTGCTCGCGACATCGGCGAGGAGAGAGATGCGGATGCGTATCATGCGCGAGCGAAGAAGCTTCGCGCCGAGATTGTGCCGCGCTATTGGAACGCGGAGAAGGGCGCGCTCATGCACATGATCTACAACGACGGGCGCGTCGATCCAACGGTGACGCGCTATCCGAACATGTTCGGGCTCTTCTACGGATACTTTGACGAGGCCCAGAGGAAGAGTGTCGTCGAGAACGTCATGCTGAGCGGCGACGTGATGAAGATCCAGACGCCGTACATGCGCTTCTACGAGCTCGAGTCGCTATGCGCGCTCGGGCGGCAGGAAGATGTCCTGAAGGAGATCAAGACCTACTGGGGCGGCATGCTCAAGCTTGGAGCCACGAGCTTCTGGGAGCTATACAACCCGGACGAATCTGGCGCGAGGCACTACGCCATGTACGGCAGGCGCTTCGGAAAGTCCCTCTGCCACGCCTGGGGCGCGAGCCCGGCATATCTGTTCGGCAAGTACTATCTAGGCGTGACGCCGACCTCGCCAGGCTTCAAGACCTACGACGTAAAGCCGAACCTCGGCGGGCTCGAGTGGATGGAGGGAGACGTCCCGACGCCCTGGGGCAGGATACATGTCCGCGCCGACAGGAACGGACACAAGGTCACGGAAATCCGCGACAGGTGAAGTCCGCCATTGGTCGACGAGCCTGCGGTGTCCATCGAGTCAGATGCCAGCGTCTGCCGCTGCTCGAATGTTCGGTGAATTGCAAGTCAGGTGAGTCAATTTTCTGAAGATGGATCCAAGGGGTCTCGGCAGCAGTTCGAACATTTTCATTTGAGTTGTCTCCTTTATGCAGCCTTTGCGTAGGCGGTGTCGTATTGGTAGGCCGTAAGCCCG
>JAFYQC010000061.1 GCA_017547265.1 Kiritimatiellia bacterium
ACCGACAGAAGTATCTCATTTTCAGGGATGCCGAGGGTCGCCTTGATCTTGGCGACATCGCGGATTCCCATGATGAGCGAGTCCCATCCGTGGTTCTTCGCAGCGAGGATGAAGTAGGAGCTTGCGAGGCCGCAGTCGTATGCGCCCCACATGTTTCCCAGCTCGTCGCTCGGCGATCCGTTCATGAATCCGCTTTGCCCGGGGACGAAAGTGACTGCGACAAGTGCGGCGGCGTTCTCCGAACTCGCCGCGTTAAAGCCGGGAAGCGCCTCTTTTCGGATGCGTTCCCGCGTCGCCTCGCCAATCGCTGCGTAGTAGCGCGTCGTCTCCGTGTTCTTCCAGCTGGGCGCGTTCAGCGCCTCAGTCACGATGGTTTCCATCTCGCCTTGCGAAATGGTACTTTTCGCGTAGCGGCGAACACTCCGCCGCGCCTCAATCAGTTCGTTGAAGGTCATGGCTTTCTTCTCCTTGTTTTCGGTTCTGTCTGCATTGTCCCCGTCGTCCGAACACCCTGCGGCAAGCAGGGCGCCGGCGGCGGAAAGACCCTTGATGAATTCGCTTCTGTTCATAGAGGGATGCTTTATCATAGGCTTGCGCGGAAGATGGCGGCGACGTCGGCTGCCGTGAGGGGCACCCAGGCGTCTTTGAGGTTCCAGCCCTCCACGACATGGCGCGCCATCTCGTCGATGCGGCTCTCGTCGATGCCGACTTCGCGGAGTGTCATCGGAATGCCGATCGAGGCGAAGAAGTCGTGCGTCGCCTGGATCGCCTTTTCCGCGATTTCGCGCGGCGGAAGCGCCGCGTCGATGCCGAAGACGTTCACGCCGTACTTGACGAGGCGCAGCATGACGGCGTCGGGTGCCTTTTCCAGAACGTGGCGCATCCAGTGCGGCGTGATGATCGCCAGGCCTTCGCCGTGCGTGATGTCGTAGTAGGCGCTCAGGGCGTGTTCCATTCCGTGGCAGGGCCATCCGGAGTAGGTGTTGCCGAGCGCAAGGATTCCGTTGCAGCCGTAGGTGCAGGCGAGCATCATCTCGGCGCGGGCGCGGTAGTCCTCGGGATTCGCGAGGCAGGCGCGGGCGTTCGCCATGAGGCTCCTCAGCATCGACTCGCAGATGCCGTCGTTGAGAAGAGTGGTGTCGCCAGTGAAATACTGCTCCATCACGTGGTTCATCGCGTCGGCGCATCCGGCGGCGGTCTGCTTCTTCGACACGCTGAACGTCAGTTCAGGATCGAGAATCGAAAACACGGGATAGACCTTCGGCGAGAAATAGCCGATCTTGTCGTTCGTGTCGGTGCGCGAGATGACGGCAAAGCCGTCGTACTCGCTTCCGGTGGCCGCGAGCGTCAGGATGTCCGCGACCGGCAGCGCGTCCAGGGTTGGATTCGCGCCGGTGATGAGATCCCAAACGTCGCCGTCGTACTTCGCGCCGGCGGCAATCGCCTTCGAGCAGTCGAGCACGCTCCCGCCGCCCACGGAGAGGACGATGTCTATCTTCTTCTCTTTGCAGATACGCACGCCCTCAAGGACGCTCGGATCGTATTTCGGGTTCGGCTGGATGCCGGAAAGCTCGACGATCTCGAAGTCCGCGAGAAGCGTCTTGACCTTGTCGTAAAGTCCCGACTTCTTGATGCTGCCGCCGCCGTAGGCCAAGAGCACGCGCTTTCCGTAGGGGCGGATGGCCTCGGTGAGCTTATCGACGGCCCCCTTGCCGAATATGAGACGCGTGGGCGTCATGTAGTCGAAGTTTTGCATTGTCATGTTCCTTTCGTTTATTGGTTTAGTTTTCAAAGTTATTGGTCGACAAGTTCCTTGTAGCGGAAGCAGAAGCTGGCGTGGTCGTTGACAAGGCCCACGGACTGCATGAACGCATATACCGTCACCGAGCCGAGAAACTTGAATCCCCGCTTCTTCAATTCCGCGGCAATGCGGTCGGAGAGTTCTGTCCGCGCAGGAACGATCCATTCATCAGGCTTGGCGTCGGCGGGATTCTGCAGCGTCTTGCCGCTAGTAAACGCCCAAAGCCACTTTGAGAACGTACCGTGCTCGCGGCGAAGTTCGATAAAGCATTTCGCGTCGTGGATAATGGCTTCCACCTTCCGTCGCGAGCGAATCATCCCCGGCACAGCCAGAATGCGTTCGATGTCGCGTTCGCCATAACGGGCAATATTGTTGAAGTCGAAACGCTCAAACGCAACAAGGAAAACTTCTCGCTTTGATAGGATCGTGTCCCAACTCAGGCCGCATTGAAGCACCTCGTACATCAGATACTCGAAGAGCTTGCGGTCGTTCCGGCAGGGCGTACCCCACTCCTTGTCGTGATAGGCACGCTCTCGGTCATTCAACTCGAAATATGGACAGCGAATCTTACTCATGCCATTACCTTCCCGAGTTTGGGGATGCGACGAAACGTTACTTGTTCGACAGTCTCTCACTGACGAACGCCTCCAGCGCGGGGATGCTGGACTTGATCGACGAGCCGCTAAGCGCCTTGGGCGGCAGAACTTTCGCCGCGTCGCCGATCACCTCCGCGAAATCCTTCCCCACGCGCTGCATTCCGCCGCCGCCATGCGTCTGGAAAAGGCACACCGTCTTGCCCTTGAGCGCATCCTTGTTCTGCGTCACCCACGTGCGCACGGGCGGCGCCATCGTCCCCCACCAGTTGGGCGTGCCGACGAACACGACATCGTACTGGACAAGATCAAGTCCCGCGATGGACTTGATTGGGCGGAGCGTTTTGCCGTAGCACTCCGGCTTCGCCTCGTCGCAGCACTTGCCGAAGTCGCTGTTGTAGGGCGTCTCGGCCTTAATCTCGAAGATGTCAGCTCCGGTCATTTTCGCGATTGTCTCGGCGGCGAAGCGCGTATTGCCGCTCCACGAGTAGTAAACGACGGCTGTCTTCATTTTCTTCTCTCCTTCGGTTGCAAATGCGAAACGGGACATGGCTACAGCACCAGCGGAGGCCAATGTTCCCTTGACGAATTCTCTTCTGTTCATTTTGTTTTCCTTTCTGTGTTGCTTAAATATGGATCAAGCAGGGCGGGGAGCTGGATCTTGGCGAAGCGTCCAACCCACTCTTCGGGTACGAATTTTTCGTCGCTCATGCACCAGCACGTCATCATGCCATAAAGTTCGCACATGAAGACGTGCACCAGCGTCTCGACAGGGGTGGACTTCTTGAGCGAGCCGTCCTTGACTGCATCCTTGAGGAATGCCGTCAGATGCTTGAGGTCGTATGCGTACTTTCCCCCGCACATCTCACCCGGCGAGTCGTTGGGATTGATCACCTCGCGCACCCACTGGCGGCAGAGCTCC
>JAFYQC010000062.1 GCA_017547265.1 Kiritimatiellia bacterium
GATGCTGCCCTGCCAGGCGCCGTCCATGTAAACATAGTCAAAATCGCTGGTAAAGAACACACCAGACTTGAATGCCTTGACAATGTTATTTTGAACAATCGCGAAAGCAAAGTTGTAGACATTGCCCGAAACTAGCGTGGTGACAGACTTCGTCGCGACTCCTTCGCTCACTGCGACGACCTCGCCCTTGGCAATGACATTCTCCTCCGTAATCGCGGCCGTGTCGCAGGCGACAATGACGCTCGCGCCGTCGGCGATGGAGAATATTGTTGCGGCCAGCGTCGCCGAAGTCGTCGTCACTTCGGACGCGGCGACGGACGATATCTTGTTTTCGTCAACGGAGGGATCGTAGGTTATCGAAACCGTCTTCCCTGAGACGTCCACCGAGAAGAATGTCTCCCAGTCGGCATCGGCTATTGCCGCTCCGCCAAGCTTCAGATATCCAGGCTCGACAAGAACCGTCTTTGCTGAATCTGCGTTCGAGATGTTGATGTTATTGTCGGTAAAGGTAAAGGATGAAACCTTGCCGGGCAAAAAGTTTATGAATGTCTTGTCTTCAGCGCTCGGGTATGTTGCAGGCGGATAGACTCCAAGCCACTGGTCATTGCGAGTCGTCGTCAGACTCGAGCCGTAGAGCGAGAACACGACGGGCTTGGAGGGGACGATCGTGTAGATCGAAACAACCGAATTGGAAAACACAACGTTGGATGAAACATTGCAGTCGCCGGAAAGCGCAAGCGTGGCCCCGTCAAAGTAGTCTTTATCAGTAATGGAAAGCGCACCAGAATAGTTCGCATTTTTGCCGAACCAGCGGATGTCGGTTCCCGCAGTCGGGGCGGCATCTGCAGGCGCCACCTTATCCTTCGCCCAATTCGACGCGATGCCGAGGTTGTTATTCTCACCAATGTATTCGTAGACGTCCGTAAGCTCGCCATAGTCGCCATAGGGTGCCATGATACGCCTCGACACGGCGGCAGTCGCCGTGTATTCGCCGTTGCAGAGAAGGAACGCCCGGATGAAATTATATCCGACCTCGAGCGTGAGAGTGTCGTCCACCACGCCGGTAGAAGAAACGACTTCACCGTCCGTCACCGTGGGCCAGTTAGCGAAGGTCTCGCCATAGTCACGTGTTCCTTGCGCGAAATAGACCGTCGCGTCGCTACCGGAATACTTAGTCGCCGTCACGGAAACCGCCACCTGTCCGTCCTGAACCTCCCCGACGTCGAGATCGCCAAGCTCCCAGCCGTCTACAGACTTCATGAAAAGCGTCGTAGTGCCGTTGCCGTTGTCGCCGTACGTGAAGTGCTTGTTAAACGTCGCCTCGTCTATCACCGCATCATTATAGCGAATGTACGGGGTTGTTGCAGAATTTGAAAAAAAGAACCAGGGATTTGCCGCGATACTGGTCCGGTACGTGAAAGTCGCCGCACAGCTGTCGCCGTCGACAAAGTTAAGATAGCTTCCCGTATTCTGCCAGAAACCATTAAAGTTATCGCCGGTGTCAATGATCGACGCATCCGAAATCGTAAGCGTCGCACCTGCATATTGCGCGGCGACAAGCGTGCCGCTAACCGTTCCGCCGTAAACGACCGGATGCTCGACGCCGTTGTTGCCGAACTGGATTTCTCCAGTGAACTCCAGCGAAGCCCCGTTTTGGAGCGTGAGAGACGACGGGATACGGCCACTTCCATTGTATGTGACGGCAGCGCCGTCAATAATGACGTCGTCTGATTCGCCCGGCGCATACTGAGCCGGAGTCCCGCTTTCGCTCCAGTTGGAGACGGTCGACCAGAGGTTATCCTGTCCACCGCCAGTCCAGGTGTATGTTCCGGCATTGAGAAGTGTGATTGCCGCGGCGATTGTCGCGATTGTCAGAAGTGGCTTTTTCATGGTGTTATACCCCCTGCTGGTGTTTATGCTTGATATTATACCAGATTTTCCCCAAACTTAAGTATCTTTACACGGCAGAAAAATGTGTCCTTTTGCGTTTACTGGTTCACATACTCTATGTCATCGAGGTAGAAGGTTTTGGCGGGGCCGCCGAGCGTGAAGGCGAAACCCGTCTTCATGCGCGAGAGGTCCTGGCCGTCGAGCGCGATGCGGTAGCGCGTCCACCCCTTCTTGAGAACGACTTCCGTCTCGCCCTTGCCCGTGTCGGGAAACGCGCAGTCCTTGAGTCCGCCGCAGAAGAACTTGACCTTCTCGCCGCCCTTCTCGCCGCGGGCCCAGAAGACGAGCGTGTTCGCGGCCGTGAGGTTGAACCCGCCGTCCGCCTTGCCCCAGTCGTTCGCCGGGCTCTGCCACATGATGCCCGCCCAGTTGTCGTTCGCGGTGTAGGAAACCTTCATGCAAGCCGAACCGGAATGCGGCTTTTCCGCGCACCCGTCCTCGACCTTGAGCGCCCCCGTGTTGCCCATGTAGCCAGAGACATACCAGTGCTGCGGCTCATCGCGATACACCGCGAACGGCACCTTCTCCGCACGCCTCTCCTTCTTCGGTTTCGCGCCCCTCCCAATCATCGGCCAGTTAGCATACGCGGCGTTGCCCTTCCCGTCGAAACAGTACGCATAGAGACGGTACTTGCCACCGCCGGGGAGCTTAACCTTTACCTTGCTCGTGCCCTGGCCCTCGACGATCGACTCGTCCCAGCCCTCGGGCATCGCTAGCCCAAGCCCAGCCTCGCCGTAGTACGACGCCTCGTCGACGAGCGTCCACCGCCATGTGAGCTTGTCGCCGTCAGGATCCTTCGCGGAGACGGACGCGGAAACTGTCTCTCCTTCACCGGGAGCGTCCTTGGACACCTTGACTTCCTCGATGCGCGGGCAGCGGTTCACGACCTTGCCGCCCCAGAACTTCGCAAGCGTCGCAACGACCTCGAGCTTCGTGCCGTCGGGGAGCATCGTGCCGAACCAAGTCGGCGAGCCCTCGTTCTTGTGCCCCCACGTGAAGACGTAGCCGCCAAGACACCACTTGCCCTTCTCGGCCAAGATCGTCTTTTCGTAGACTTCGCGGTACCAGTCGGCCTTGTACGTGGAAGTCCACTCCAGCGGGAGCCCGTTTGGCGCCTTGCCGCATTCGTTCGCGCCCTTCGGCCCGTATTCCGTGAGGATGTAGGGAATCTTGCCGCCAAGCTCGCGCCAGCGCCTGCCCACGCTCGTCGCCCCGCCGTAGGAGTTGATGCCCATGTACTGCAGCTCAGGCGCGAACTCGAGAATCGCGTCCGCCTTCTCCTTCCACATGTCCGCAACGACTGTTCCAACGGGATGGTTCGGATCTGCCTCCTTAACCTTCTTGGCGAGGCGGTTGATGAACTGCCACATCTCCTTCGGGTTCGGCTCGCCAAGCTCCATCTCGTTGCCGAGCGAATAGCAGAGGAGCGCAGGATGGTTCTTTATCTTCGCGACAGTCTCGAGCACCTCGCGCTCTGTCTTTTCGAGCGCCGCCTTGTCAAGGTAGCTGAAGCCGTGGTTGTGGTGGCCGAGCCAAAAGCCAAGCATCACTGTGTGGCCGTGCTTCTGCGCTTCGTCCAGCTCCACCTTCGCCTTGTCCGCGCCCCAGGTGCGGAAGGAGTTTCCGCCGATTTCCTTTAGCAGTGCCTTCGAGCCGCCGCCACCACCGCCTTTTATGAAGTAGGGCTTGCCGTTGAACGTGAGGTGCCAGGCACCGGTCGAGCCCTCGATGCGGACAACAGAGCCGGCACCGTGTAGGGCAAGCGCCGCAAAAAGCGGTAAGAGTGCGACAAGTTGGGTTCTCATATTCCAAATTATACAATTTTTCAGACGCCCCAACACGCTCTATTGCGTTGCAAAAATATGCCCGATTGCGTCATTGGCCAAATTCTGGTACAATAGGGGCATGGATACCGTCCTATTCATCACCGACCTTCATGTCGGCTCGCACGTCCAGGAGTTCGCAGGTGTCTATGAACGCGCGGCGGCACACCACTGGCGCGTCATCGAGCTTGAGCTATCGCGCTCCGTGCGGCCCTTGAGCGAACTTGTCGCGCAGTGGAAACCAGCGGGCTGCATACTTGAGGGGTGCACAGTCAAGCCCGCAGAAGCGAAGCGGGCGTTCAAAGGCATACCAGTCGTAAACCTCGACTCCGACGCCAGGACATCGGCCACCGCCCATTATGTTGTGCAAAGCGACCCGGGGACGATCGTGGAATGGGCTGCAAAGGAGCTTCTGCGGACAATGCCCGCCTCGTGCGCGTACTTCGGATGGTGCACGAAGACGGTCTGGAGCACGGAACGCGGGCTTATCTTCAAAAAGATTGTGCAACGTGACTCCAACCTCCCCTTTGCCGACTTCAAAGACGGCTGGGAAATCGGCGACACGCTCGGCGTGCAGAAAAAGCTCGTAAAGTTCCTCGCAGCTCTTCCAAAACCGATTGGGATCTTCGCGGTAAACGACTACGCCGCCGTGCAGGTCGCAGAGGCGTGCCGCCAATCGGGGCTCGAGTGTCCCGGAGATTTCACCCTCGTCGGAGTAGACAACGAGGAGATGCACTGCGAATGCGCAGACCCGACAATCACTTCGATAGAGCTGGATTTCCGCGAGGCAGGCCGCCTCGCCGCCGACCTTCTCGCAGAACTGATCGCGGACCCGAAGCTCCCGTCCCGCCATCTCAAGTTCGGGCCTGTGCGCCTTGTCCGCAGGCAGTCGACGCGCGCATTGAGGTTCAATGACCCGCGCATCACACGAGCGGTAGAGAGGATACGGCGTGACGCCACCGCAGGGCTCACGGCAGCAGACGTCCTCGCAGAGCTTCCCTTCTCGCGGCGTGTCGCGGAAAAGCGCTTCCGCGCAGCTACCGGCAAGACAATACTCGAAGAGATACAGGACGTCCGCTTCGAGAAGATTTGCGAGCTTCTGGCGACCGACATCCCCATCGGGCATATCGCCGGAAGATGCGGAATGCAGTCAGACTCGTTCCTTAAGCGCTTCTTCAAGGCGCGGACGGGGCAGACGTTGCGCGAGTGGAGGAACGCCAGACGCGACGAGCCCTGCGCCGTAAAGCGTGAGAGTCGGGTCGATGGAGAAAGGAAGGTCGAGGTCTTTTAGGACCCACTTGGCAAAGCCACCTGTCGCGACGAGATGGAAGTCTGTCTTGAAGTTCTTTTTCAGCTCGGCCACTATTTCGCGCACCATGCCGCGATAGCCGACGAGCGCGCCAAAGCGCATCGCCTCCTCAGTCGAGCGGCCGATCTTTGGCGCGCGCCCAGAGCCGATCTTCATGCGGGGCAGTTTTGCCGTCCTCTCGAAAAGATAATCGCGCATCAGCGGGAACCCTGGCGCAATCACGCCGCCGCGCCAGACGCGGTCGGAAGTGACAACGGCAGCGGTAAGCGCCGTTCCAAAGTCCATCACGAGGACGGGCGCACCATAACGCGATACCGCGCCAGCGGCATCTGCGAGGCGGTCTGCGCCGATAGTCTCGGGCTTGGGGTAGTCGAGTTGGAGTTTCGAGTTGGAGTTGGAGAAAGGAATCTTTTCAACTTTTTTCGCTGCAAAGCAACGATAAGTGACCTGGCGGAAGGCGAGGTTGTGAGCCTTGGCGAAAGACTTCCATTTCCGGTCCACCCGGGGAACCACGGATACGTAGGCGAGGGCAAGGGTTTGAGGGTTTGAGGGCTTGAGGGTTTTGGCCAGCGACTCGACGACCCGAGATGCCTCGGCGAAGCCGCCGTCACAATGGGCCACATGACTCACACGGCCGTCGGACCAGAGTCCCACGGCCGTGGAGGTATTTCCTACGTCTACGACGACAAGTCTCATTTGCAAAGACGAAGCTGCTGGTCGCAGAACGTCTTGACGTAGCCATCGTCCGATGCAGCCCTCGCCCTCTCAAGCGCGGCGACCCAGACCTTGCGGCAGGCGGGCGCCTTGGGGCACTTCGGGCACATCACGAGCTGCGTAACGGAGGCGATCTGCGTGAGCGCAACCGGGTCGCCGTCGTAGGACGTGCCGATCTTCGCGAGCAGCGCGTCGGCCGCAGCAGGCGTCTCGACAAACGCCTTCAGCACCTCGGGCTTCGTAGCTTCCTCGACGAGCTTAGGGTTGGCGCGCTGCCACTCGTAGGCCATCTGGTATCCGTCGACATGGGCCATCGCGGCGCCATACGAGGCGTAGGCGGTCGCATTTGGCTGGCCAAGCTCGCACTTGGGCTCGAACTCGCCGTACTTCTGCGTGGCGCAGCCGGCCGCGAGAAGAAGGACAAGCGACGCAAGTCCTGACACACGAACAAGTTTTTCCTTCGCAATCATCTTAAAAACTCCTTTCATTTTGCAACAGCGCTGACATCTCTGCGCCTCTGCGTTAAAATCAACCGAACATTTCCTTGCGCCATGGCTCGCGCATCATGTCGTCCTGGTAGAGGAAGCGCTCGGCCGCCTCGTCGTTCTTCGCGTGAAGCGTAACGGGGTCGAACTCGAAGCCGCGCCCGAGACGCCAGGCGACGATGGCAAGATTGAACATCGTCGACGAGCGGAAGCCGTTCGACTCGTTGAGAGCAAACGTCTTGCGGTTGACGCACGAATCGATGAAGTCCGTCTGCTGCGGCGCGGGCTTCGGGAGCTCGGCGAGCGTCTTGAGGACTTTCTCCTCGGGCCACCACGTGCCGTCCGCCTCGCGGATGCGGAGCGTTTTGCCGCCCTGCTTCTTGTAAACGCAGAGTCCGTTCGATCCGCGTAGAAGCGGCTCTTCCTTAAGCGACACGTCGCCGTCTAAGATCACTTCCGTACCGTCAGCGTAGGTCAGCGTGAAGCGGTCGAAGCTTCCGACCGCCTCGGGATGCTGCTTGAGGCCCTTGTAGTCGATCTTAACCGGCGAGGTCTCGTCCTTGCAGAGAAGGTACTGCAGCGGGTCGAGGTAGTGCTGCGCCATGTCGCCAAGCCCGCCCGAGTCGTAGTCCCAGTAGCCGCGGAAGGACGTGCCGAAGCGGTGGTCGCTGTAGGGCTTCCACGGCGCAGGGCCGAGCCACATGTCCCAGTCGAGGCCCTCTGGTATCATCTGCGCCTTGTCCTGAACGCGCCCGGACCAGCCGAACTTCCACGTGAAGCCCTGGCCCTCGCCGAAGACGCACTTGAGGGGGCCGTTGCCGAGAAGCCCGTTCTCGACGATCTGGCGAATCGGCTCGACGGTAGTGCCGAAACCGTAGAACGAGTCCTTGAATCGGAACCACGTATTGAGGCGGAACATGCGTTTCTGCGCCTGAATGACCTCGCGAACGCGCTTGCCCTCGCCAACGGTGCGCGTCATCGGCTTTTCGCACCAAACGTCCTTGCCCGCCTTCGCGGCCATCACGCTCTGGACGCCGTGCCAGTGCGGCGGCGTGCAGATGTGGACGATATCGACGCTCGGATCGTTGATCAGTTCAATGAAGTTCTTGTAGCCCTTAATCTTGCCCCAGCCACACTTCTCGGCGGCAGCAAGGCCAGCCGCGACGCGTGGAGCGTAGCAGTCGGTGAGACCGACGAGTCGCGAACCCTTGAACGGCAGGTGGTTTGCGCTGTGCGCGATTTCGCCGAAGCCGATCAACGCACGCGTGAGCTGGTTGGAAGGAGCCGTCGCTCCCCAAAGGACCTTCGCCGGGACAATGTTAAACGCCCCGAGCGCAGCCGCACCCTTTAGGAATTCTCTTCTTTTCATGTCTCTACCAATTCCCTTTTCGTGTATTTAGTATATTTCGTGGTTTAAAATATCTCGTGGTTCAAACTGTATTTCGTGGTCTTGCAATTACCTGCATCAGACCTTTCGCCATTCAAGCGAAAGGTCCACCGACCCCGCTGAATGGGTTAGGCAGCCAAGCGAAATCGCGGTAACGCCCGTCGCCGCGACCTCTTTCGCACGCTCAAGCGTAATGCCGCCGGAGGCCTCGGTCATGGAAATCCCCTTGCACATCTTCACGCACTTCTTCATGTCGGCGCAGGACATGTTGTCGAGCATTATCCACTCTGGCTTCGCCTTAAGCGCGCTCGCGCACTCGCGCAAGCTCTCGACCTCGACCTCTACGGCGAGCTTCGGGAACTTCTTCCGCGCAGCGACGACGGCCTGGTCGAGCTCGTCGGGATTGCCGCCCTTCCAGAGACGGCGGTGGTTGTCCTTCATGAGGACGCGGTCGTACATTCCAAGCCGGTGGTTCGTGCCGCCGCCGCAGAGGACGGCGTACTTCTCGAACACCCTGAGCCCCGGAGTCGTCTTGCGCGTGTCGAGGATGAGGGTGCCGTAGCGCTTCGTCGCGTCTACGAACTTCCGCGCAAGCGTCGCAGTCGCGCACATGCGCTGCATGAAGTTGAGGGCCGTGCGCTCGGCGGCGAGAATCGACCGCGCCTTGCCGCGGAAAGAAAGAATCGGCTCCTTCGGCTTGACTACGGAACCGTCGGGCTTGTGGATTACGACCTTGATCTTCGGGTCGACCGCCTTCATGACGGCCTTTGCGACAGTCGCGCCCGCGACCACGCAACCTGTACCCTTCGCGTATATCTCGCCCGTCGCGATGGCCTTGGGGTCAACAAGCGCTTCGCTCGTCGCATCGCACCATTTCGACTTGCGCGCGTCGAGCGCGTCGGCAAGATCCTCGTCCAGCGCAAGCCGTACGGCTGCGCGGGCTCTCGTGGAAAGCATGACGTCCTTCATGGAAGAGACGTCCCTTATGCAGGCATCAGGAATTCCCAATGCTTGTAGATCATCACCGTAAGCGTAACGGTAACAGCAAGGGCAATGAGGCCAAAGACAAGCGCGGTCGTTGCCGCGTTCTTGCTGATGTAGCCGTTGCGCGGCGCCGCGGTAGTGTCAACGGGATCGAGCTTGAACCTGTCGGCAATCGCAGCCCCGCCGGCACCCTCGCTGGCGGGAGTCTTCATCATCTTGGTCTTTTTGATTTTCATGCCGACAATTATACCTAAAACCCTCCCTCGAAGTCAAGTGCTGCGGCCAACGGCCCGTCGCAAAGCGAAAGAGCCGCGCATCAGAAGATGCACGGCTCTTTTCATTGGAACTGTCCAATCTCTCGTTCGCCTGTCGCGTTCGCGGCGATTTTGTTTCTCACGAGGTCGCGGAGAACCTTCTCTTCATCCTTTCGCCTACGCTCTAACTACCCCCCACACGCCCCATCCACCATGCATTATCCCTGCCGCTACTCAACCACAACCCAACTACTACAC
>JAFYQC010000063.1 GCA_017547265.1 Kiritimatiellia bacterium
CCCACCCTTCACGCGGCATTCGTCGGTGAGCCCTGTCAATGGGTGGAGATTCGCTCGCACCCTGCTGGTGCGTCTCGCCTCGGCAGGGTCCCTCCGTCATAGTGAGCCAACGCGGATCCTCGGCGTCAGACGATACCGTTGTACAGAGTCTCACCAGCGACTGCGGCAAGAACACCGCACATCGCCAAAATCACGATCGCCCAGAATGATCTTTCTGACATAAGCTTGTTCCTTTCTTTCCGTTGTACTCTAAACAAAGCTATTGCAGATTAATGCGCAAATTATATCAAAACCGCATATAAAAATGCAACTACTCATTGCGAACTTTTCGTAGCGATATTCTCGCTACGAACTCTTCGTAACGTCTGTTCTGTAACAGAATCTCCGTCATTGCAATCCAAGGAGCGGAAGATAATCTCGGCGGTTGTATAGGATACGGTCTATGAAAATACGCGTGTCTGTGATGCGATAAAACACCAGATCGTTTCGAATACCGATGAAACGATACTCATCAGTCATGAACGGCAAGCCATCAACTATGCTCCCAATAAACGGAAAATCCTCGAGCTGTTCAGTCCCATCAAGAATGGCATTGACCGTTTCGGCCGCCGAAACAGGATTCCTCAGTTCGTTTGCAATGTAGTCGAAAATATCGTCCAGATCCCGCAAAGCGAGCGGCGAACAGAAAAGTGTCCTTTCAGACATTCATCTTCTCCGCAAAATGGGTGCGTACTCGCTCTTTGCCAATCCATCCTTGCGTCTCGCCGACAAGCCGTCCGCGCATAAGTTCCATGCTCAACTTCGCAGCCGCTTCAACATTTGCATAGTCTGCAATATCAATCAGCACATAACGCCCTGATCCGTTCTTGGTCAGGTAAACGGGGCTTCCGCTCTTGACCTCTTTCAAGACCTCAGGATAGTTCCGAAGTTCAGATACGGGCTTAATCATTGGCATAATCATTCTCCAAATTTTTCGACGTTATTATACCAGAACTCCATGAAGGATGCCATCTCAAATACACTTTCATGAGCCACTTTTAGCACGCATCGTACACTTTCATGAGCCACTTCAAGGATGCGCAATGCCGTTCGATACACAAAAACGAGGTTTCTGAATACACGTTCACTACACAAAAACGAGATTTTTACTATCGGCGAAGCGTCTGCTACCGTATCAGAAAAAGCAGTGCATCGATCGACACGGCTTTCCCCTTTCTGTCTTTCCGCAATCAGCGAATCTTGATGGCAATGCCCCGCTCACGCCTACCCGCACAAGCATCATTATTTGCCAAAGACAAATCGCTTAAAATCTATTCCTCGCCAGCAAACCGGAGAGTGCCCCGCATTTTCGACCTCGACGAAATCAAACGAATCCGTAAGCTTTTTGTCCGCCGAGATGTATTTGCGGAAATTCTTGAAACGCTCGTAGCGGCTGAGTCCCTGCGCCATTGCACGGGGATTTGTCGATAGGTTTTTCTCTCCAGTGTCTTTGGTTCCGCAAAAGCAGAGAAGGTGCCGCTTTTTGATGTTTCCGAAAATCGCTTTGTCATGGATCTTCTGGGCGTAACGACATCTGGAGGAAAGTCCGTAATGCCATTCGGCCCGGTTGTCAAGATAAAGCCAGGACGACGGCGCACCTGCCGCGAAATCGACGGAAAGTCCCGCTCGCGCCTTGATGCGCGAAACAGCCATATAGCGACTTATTATCTGGGCGCCCGCCGAATAACCGCAGAAAACGACACGTTTCAGACTGGGATAGCTCTTGTTGTCGTTGAGCTTGTCGAAAATGAAATCGAGCACGTCGTAAGGACTCAGATTCTGTGCAACCGGCGAGTCCTGACCGGCCTGCCACCGGTCCTCGTCCCAATAGACGATCCGTTTCCGCTCTGCGTCGTTCAGCATGGATTGGATCGGGAAACACGGAGACACAAAAAACACATTTGACGCCAACGTATGACCTGCAAGAATTCTACGCAAAGCCTGTGAAGCATCGCTTGTTCCGCCATTTACGCCATGAACCATCACAACTGCGAACTGCGCTTCCGTATCCTTTTCTGCCAAATCATGATCGGCGAAATACCGCACAGACCGTCCATCAGAACGAATGGCGTTCCCGTTGCAATGCGTGATTGTCAACAGGCGTTCCGTCGAAGGTCTTGCCGTCAATGCAAGCAACGTCAAGATTGAAAAAATGATAGGCTTTTTCATGTTGTTTCGTCTAGTTCATGTTCGCAGCAACATTTTGCAACAGCTTTTCTGTAACAGAATCTCCGACGGTTTTACTTCAAGAACTCTTCGATGGCTGCACAGATTTCGGGAGTGTAATTGCGGTAATCGACGCATTCCATCACCACGCCGCAGCCGCCGGCATCCCGTGCCATTTCAAGAAGACGTTTCGTCGCCTCGCCAATAGATGTCTTCGCAAATTTTGCGTAAGAGTACACGCTCGTCTGGGCGTAGTCGTATGCCGGCAGCGGAAAATACACCTTTGCCTTGCCCCGCACGGCCATAACATCGCGATAGATGCGCTCCGTCGATTCGAACGGATGGGCTTTGTCCATCGGTACAGACATCAGCCAAATGGCATCGAACACGCCCTCGGCGGCGAGCGGCTTCCAGTCAAAACCGCCCAGCAGCTTCTTGAACTTGGCGTCCTCCCTTCCATCAATATCTGTCATGCCGACAATGAACTCCACGCCCGCCGCATGGCACCGCGTCGAAAACTTGCGCAGATAATCGCAGAAATGCCGGTCCACATGACGAATCCACCGGGGATCGGAAGCCTCCGGCACCGGCTCGTCGCCATGCAAACGCTTCCAGTCCGCAACCATCTGGACGGAATACTCCCGCGCATACGACC
>JAFYQC010000064.1 GCA_017547265.1 Kiritimatiellia bacterium
CACTGCGCGGCTTTGTTTTGGGCCGAAGCCGGGCGGAACCTTCGAGAGTGAGACGATTACGGCAGGACTCGCCCCCGACGGCGTATATGTATACGACGAGCGGGGCGAAGGACGCCGGAATCGGCCTCTCTCGCAAGGCGAGCACGGTTGCCCGAAACAAAGCCGCACACTGGAAGGCAAACCAGCACGGAACCACCACGGATCAGCACAAAAGTATCAAAAGTGAGCTTCCTCCTTCGCTCTAACGAGCTTCCGCCTATGCGCTTTGCGCTACGGCGGACAAGTACGAAATTGGTGGAGAAGGTGTAGCGCTTATGGTCGGCCGCCTAATTGGCTTTTGACCGATGCGCTAATTGACTTTTAACCGGACTCCTAATTGACTTTTAACCGTCGTGTTTGATATAATGCTGACCAAAGACAAAGTCAACCCAGCGCTATATCGTGCAATAATGGCGCGAACTAGTATAAGAGCGAAAGAAGTGATTTATGATTAAAAGATGGCAAGAATGCGATTTAAGGCGAAATCTCTCCGTTCGCAGAGGCGTTCATCTGACAGGTGCACGTCAATGCGGCAAGTCAACATTGGCTGAGTTTGTCGCCGATGGCAAAATGCGGCACTTGTCGTTGGATGAAGATGTGTTCCTAAAGGCGGCGAAGGATGATCCAGCGACATTTGTCGAAAGACGAGATGGGCGAACTCTTGTGATTGACGAAATCCAAAAGGCGCCGGAGCTTTTGAACGCAATCAAGATCAAGGTTGATCATGACAGTTCACGCGGACAGTACCTGATCACGGGGAGCTCAAATCTGCATTTCGTGAAGGCGGTATCGGATTCTCTGGCGGGGCGGCTCGGCCGCGTGCGACTGCGCACGCTGACCCTTGGCGAAGTCAAAGGTGGCGCCGGTGACTTCCTCAAACGAGCTTTTGCACAGGATTTTCCTTTGGAGATGGAGAAGTTCGACAAGCGTGACGTCATTCATTGCGCTTTTTGCGGTGGATATCCTGAACCGATGGAATTTGACGTCAAGTCGCGCGTTGAGTGGTATCACGAGTATCTTGACGACTTGTTGAAGAAAGACGTTCGAGACATAACTGAAATCAGGAAGATCGAGGCACTTCGAAAAGTGGCACGCTGGCTTCTCTCGTATTCGTCGAAGTTCTTCGAGTTGAAGGACATGTGCGCGGCGTCCGGCATTGGCAAGGAAACCGCTGAGACATATCTTTCTGCGCTAAAGGCGCTTTACGTCTTTGACGGGGTCCCGCCTTGGTCAGACAGCGACTACGCCAAGTTGGGAAAGCGCACAAAGTACTATGCGACCGACGCCGGGCTCCTTGCTAATCTGCTGGGCTGGGATGAGGATTCCGTCTATTATGACGACGATGCTTGCGGAAAACTCGTCGAGACATGGGTCTATCACGAGCTTTCGACGCTTGTTGATTTGCACTCGGGATTCGAACTGACGCAGTACCGCGACAATGACAAGCATGAGATCGATTTCCTGGTCAAGGGCGATAGCGGCAGACTCGTCGGAATTGAAGTGAAGTCCGGCACTGCTTGTGCAGACGATTTCAAACACATGAAGTGGTTTGTGTCGCGATTTAAAATAGAACGCTTCACGGGGATTGTGCTGTATTCTGGCAGCAAGGTCATGAGTTTTGGCAATGGGATGTATGCCGTTCCTCTAAGTGCTTTGGCGCTGTAAGGCGACAAGTCGGCGGGTCAAGCGCGTTGCTTGAATACGCCGTCATGCATGATGACGAAGCCGAGGCCGCCCGCCTCCGCGCAGAGCTGACGAAATTGGTGGAGAAGGTGTAGAGTATCGGATTTGCCGCGGGTTCACCAAGCTTCTACACGATCTACACGTTCTGCACGGCTAAAATCCAACCTGCAAACCTCTGCGTACTCTGCGCCTTTGCGTCTCTGCGTTAAAATAAATCCCCACGGCACCATTGGCATCATGTTTCTGATAGACGGCAGACGCGGTTTTATGGTACTATACTTTTGCTCTCCGGAATTGAACTCCGTGGCGACGGAGGTACGAACGGGAGCCATGAAAGCCGTGGGTTGAAACCGGCATAGTCCTGCTGTGAACGGATCGAAAAGCCTAAAGGGTGGGCGGACGGTCCGGGAGGGGGCGTTGACGTCGGGAACCGCGGCGGCCGATTTGGAACGCGAGGAGGAGGCTTCCTCCGCGGGCTTGAGCGCGAAAGTGCGGCCTAAGCGTCGTCGGCATTTGGCGAGGCATCGCCTATTCCAAAAATGCGCCGTAGGCGTATTGTACCCTGTGACCGGCGTTCGGTCGCGCAATGCGCCGGCACAATGGAAAGGAATAGGAGACTGAATATGGATCAGATATGTCCGAAGTGCGCTACGGGAACATGCCCCTGGCGTGATGGAATAATGTGCAGGAACTATGTCTGCGCGCGGGATGACGTCGATAGGCGCGGAGAGGATCTTCTCAAGGACCTTCCGCCTGGTTTCGCCGAGATATTCCGCAGGTTCGATTCGAATGGTCGCTCGCGTTGAGCGAAGAAAGGAGATCCCATGAAAAAGGTGAGCTCTAATGACAGCAAGATGGTCTCACAAAGATCAAATGAAGTTGTGTCGGAAGACGCAATTAAAGCGATGATTATGCCTGTTCGTGGATGGCAGGTCATGTTGGACAAAGATTTGGCGGTTCTGTATGGTGTTGAGGTGAAGTATCTCAACCGCCAGGTTAGGCGCAATATAGAGCGATTTCCGCCCGATTTCATGTTCCAACTGACTAAGGAAGACTGTTTAAGGTGCCAAATTGGCACCTTAAACGGAAAGCGCGGTGAGCACCTTAAATACATGCCGTGAAGAGCATAGTCCTTGTTGATGGATATTGCGATGAGGTGACACTTGACATTCTTGTGCAGAAGAAAGGCGGAGTGAAGGTTGTGGTGGCGACGGCGCAGAAAATGATCGATGTCCACTTGACTCCGGTTGCCATTGCCAAGTTCAACAAGCAGAATCCGACGCTTACCGTAAAGCCAGTCGGTGCGTTCCATGACCGATTCTTGATCGTTGATGACAAGGAACTCTACCATTTTGGTGCGTCCCTAAACAATCTCGGGCGCCATTACTGTGCCGTCACGAAAATGGACGCCATCTTCATTCCGTCGATCATGGAGAGGTTATAACTAATCTAAGTAAATCTTGGAGCAGAAGGGTCCCTGTGACACAATGGAAGGTTGTACAAATGGCGATGCCTCGGAGAAGACGATCCTCCTTCAAATGGGTGCATGAGTATTGCACGATGGTGGCTAAAAATGGTAAAATGAGGATATGGTAGAAGATGTACTGAGGGCAGGAGACAAGTTTAGAAACTATATCGTTGTCAAGCTCCTCGGCAAGGGGGGGCTTGGATGTGTTTACATTGTTCGGCATGAGATACTTGACGCATGCTATGCGTTAAAGAGCCTTTCGCCGCAAGTCGCTGAAGAAAGTCCACAGTACTTGAAACGCTTCGTGCGCGAGGCAAAGATCGCCTCCAAAATACGGCATCCGAATCTTGTTGCTGTTCACGATGTTGGCTTTGACGAGAAGACAGGCGTCTACTTCCTTGTGATGGAGTACATTCAGGGCAATAGCCGCAGGCTTGCCATCGCGATGGGCGGAGCTATGTATCACAAGGAGGCGGTTCGGATCGCGGCTGAGGTCACGAGCGCATTTACTGGCGCTTGTGGCGGCGTGGATGTGACATGCTCCGCTTGTGTTGCAAATTTGGATCTAATGTAATCGAGGCAGAGATTCCATGTCGGACAAAAACGAGAATGGGCAACTTGCGCCGGGTGAGAAGTTCGGCGACTACGAGGTAATAAAACTGCTTGGGCAGGGCGGCATGGGAGTCGTGTATCTCATGCGCGCCCAGGACGGCATGCAATACGCCGTCAAGGTCATGGACGTCGGCAAGGGGGACGACGGACTTGAATCCCGGAAGCGCTTCTTGCGCGAGGCCGCGTTCGCGATAAAGGTAAGGCATCCCAACCTCATACCGGTGCATTGCGTGGGTGAAGACCGCGAGTCCAGACTGTGCTACCTCGTGATGGACTACATGCCTGGCGGAAGTCTTGCGGACCGGCTGTCAAAATGCAAACGGCTGTCCGTGGAAGAGTCGGTTTCAATTGCCGGGCAAGTCGCCGCCGTGCTGGAGGTCGCGCATCGTCATGGGGTGATCCATCGTGACATCAAGCCGGAAAACATTCTCTTTGACTTGGATGGCACGCCGAAGCTGGCCGACATGGGCGTCGCAAAGTTTTCGGGCGGAGCGGGCAGGACGACGGTGACGACGACGGGGATGATTGTCGGCACGCCGGCGTACATGGCGCCGGAGCAGATGATGGACTCTCACCATGTCGACGCGCGAGCGGACATCTATTCCCTCGGAGTGGTGCTATATGAAATGCTGACCGGCAGCCGCCCATGCGCAGAAAGCACGGCCGTGGAACTCCTGGCGAAGGCCATCAAGGGCGAACCGTTGCCGGATGTTCGCACCTTGAGGCCGGAAATCTCCGCGTCGCTTGCGTATGTGCTGTCGTTGATGTGCGCGCCGAATCCGGAGGAACGGCCTTCGTCGTCCTGTGCGGTCATTGAATTGTTCATGAAGGCGGAGGAGGGGACGTTGGAAGTCCCCAAGGAGATGCTGGCGCCTGTCGTTGTCAAGCGCAGAAACTGGAGAAAGCCATTGATTGCGTCGGTGGCTGCGGTAGCCGCTTCCGTTGCGGTCGTCGCCGCAGGCTGGTTGGCGGCGAGAACGATTGGGGTGTTTGCAGGCAAGCATGAGCCTCAGTCCGTTCTCGTCACGAACTTGGTCACCCAGGTGGTGGTTGTCACAAATGACACAACTCAAGACAAAACGGCTACTGCGGTGGACGATTATCTCGGCAAGAATAGTCGTCTGCGATTGCAGGGAAGTCGTAGCGTCCGCAAGGGAGAGAAGGTAGGAGCGGCCCCCGAGAACGCCAATCCAGTCAGCAAGACGGGCGAAGAAGGAGGGGAATCTCCGTTGCCGTCTGATCCGGATGCGGCACCCGACGGCCAAGCAGACACCAAGTCAGATAAAACTCGTGCCAGCCTCTCCTCGAAGCGTCGGCTCTTCAGTGATCGCGATTCCTCTGGGTCTTCTACGTCGGTCGCGCCTGGCGTCGGCGGAGTTGGTGTCGCAGGGGCGCCAGTGGACCAGACGACGGCGACGCCCCAGAAGCGGCCGGTTTTTGCGGTCTTCGTCAAGAACTATGGGACGAACCAAGTGTTCAATTATCTGGCCGATGAGTCAGAATTACGCAATCGCCTTGCGGATAAGGCCAACTTGGCGGGCTTTACAATCATGAAAACCCACGAGGTCTTTGACGCATTCAAGCGTTGCGAGATGGCGACCGCCAAAGAGCGTGCGGATTTCATAGACGGGCTCTTTGCACGCACCAACGGCGTGTTGGTTGCACAGAAGCTCGACGTGGACTACGTTCTCGCTGTCTCCATTGTTGGCGTTACTGAGTCAAGTTTTTGGCATAAAGGTCAAAGAAACGTCAGGTATACGCCGAAGATAGACATGCGGATGTTTAGTGGTGGCATGGCCTTCGCGAAAACCTTGTCTATACATAGTGGGATAGTCCGGCAGGATCAAATTGAAGAAGATGGCATTTTTGACGAACTGATCGATCGGTGGGCGATAGAAACTATTCAGTGGTTGCAGTCCGTCATAGGGCTGAGACCGGACAATAGACGTCGGCTTGTAGTCATGCCGTTCCGTTCGGCTACGGGGTCGGTTTCCGTCTATGGGCAGAATATCTCCGTTGACGCCTATTGCGAGGAGTTTGCGCGTCGTCTCAACGCTGACCTCGTGCAGACGCGTCGCTTTACTATGCTGGATCGTGAATTCAACGCCGAGGTGCGGGCTGTTTTTAATCGACTGAACATTGAAAATGCTTCGGCCGGCGACTTTGGGCGCATCCAGCGGCTTCTGGCCACCGACTATATGGTGATCGGCACTGTCAAGATGTACAGTTCGCCTGCAGCCGTCTACAACAAGATCACGGGGAAGACCAATACGTCAGACGGGCCTTTTGTCGAAATCAGATATAGGGTCATACCAGTGTCGACAAGAGAGCTCGTGTATGCGGGTACCGTTGTCGTGCCGTATTCGTCCGCAGGTGGTTCGATGGTAGAAGCGGCGATTTCGTCCGCATACATCGAGGCGTCGAGCAAGGTCTGCCGTGAGATCATCGGCAACATCTACCCCATGCGCGTAGCGGCGAAGACGACGTACGAACTGATATTGAACCAGGGCGAGAAGGATGTTTCAGAGGGGGATGTCTTTTATGTGTATCGCCAGAGCGAGGCGTTGACGGACATTGCAACTGGCGAGACGTTTAATGCGACTGAAGAGATGATCGCGAGCATCCGCGTGACGCGCGTCACTCCCCGGATGAGCTACGCCGTTGTCGTGGAGGGAACGCCTGTTGAGAACATCGAGGTCGGCGCGGTGGTGCGTCGCTCGAGGGTTTCAACAGGGTCTGGATCTTCTGCAGAAGCCAAGTAGAAAATTGGAAGTCAAAAATTTTGACATCCAATTTACCTAAAAAAGAATTTTGTCAGAAAATTGCGTTGTGGTTTCCTACCCTGGTGTAAGCGCGAGAATGGGCTTGCGCAAAGCGAAGAAAGGAACACGACAATGAACAAGACTATCCAGAAGATGATGTTGGCCATGGCAGTTTGCGGAGTTCTCTGCGGAACAGCGGTTGCAGCTCCCAAGGGCAATCCTCCGAAGGGCGGCAAGGCCCCGACTGCCATGAGGGCGCAAGCACCGAAAGCGCACACCCCGGCACCGCAGGTGGCCAAGGCGCCGGCTCGCGAACACCACGCTGCTCCGATGGCGCACCACGAGACGAGGTACGAGATCGCGCATCATGCGCCCCCGCCTCCCCCTAGGCACGACGCGCATCACCATCACCACCACGATCCGGCGTGTCACTGCGACGACTTGGGCGATGTGTGCGCCGGCCTGATCGGTGGTCTCATCGGCGGCCTGATCAGCGCGGTCATGTGAGATAGACGAGACAACTATGCAAAACAGGCGCTTCTCGCCAATTGGCGGGAAGCGCTTGACACTACTGGAGTTTACTAATTTTTTGATCGTCCAAGAGCATCTCACCCCGATGAATAAAAGGGTGAGACGCATTTTTGTAAGTGAAATGGACGTTTTTCTCCTGGAAAGGAGTAACTCCGAGCGTTAGGGCTCCCGCTACCGCTCCGCGGCTTCGCGAGGTCTCAACGACAGTCCAGTGAGTGGAATTGTCTTTTCGGGCTGCCTTCGGCAGGTTTTGAAGGCGCAGCAACCACTCCGATGCGGCAGTGAGGAGGTCTGGAGGATACTTCCTCCAGCTTAAAGACGATCTGTGTCGTTCAGCGAGAGACGAATGATGGGCGCGAAGCAAATGTAATTCTGCGGAGCGGTAGCGAGAGCCCTGCTGATCGGAGTTTGTGAACCGATGAGAAACGCGCCACAAGTATGGTATAATATCCGATCTATGGCTACAGACTACGGTGATAAAAGCATAAAGACTCTCGATCCGGTGACGCACATCCGCCTGCGTCCCGGCATGTACGTCGGCGAACCCGGCACGGGCGCGATGTACCATGACTGCATCTACATCCTGATGAAGGAAGTGATCGACAATGCGATCGACGAGTTTGGACAGGGTTTCGGCAAGCGCATCGACGTGAACGTCAACTACGACACGGGCGAAGTGTCTGTTCGCGACTACGGGCGCGGCATTCCGCTTGGCAAGGTCGTCGACTGCGTGAGCCAGATGAACACCGGCGGCAAGTACGACAACGAGAACTACCAGTTCTCCGCCGGCATGAACGGCGTCGGCACCAAGGCCGTCAACGCGCTTTCAGAGTTTTTCGAAGTGAGGAGCTTCCGCGAGGGAGAGTTCTCCGAGGCGTATTTCGAGGAAGGGCGGCTAAAGTCCAAGAAGCGCGGAAAGCTCAAGACCAACGAGCACTCGGGAACGTACATCCGCTACAAGCCCGACCTCAAGGTGCTGAAGAAGTTCAAGGTGCGCGAGGAACACGTCCTCAGGCGCATGAAGATGTACTGCTACGTGAACGCGGGGCTGACGATCGTCCTGAACGGCCAGGAGATCTGCTCCGACCGCGGGCTCGCCGACCTCATCGCCGACGAGGCGCAGTTCGAGAAGCTCTACCAGCCGTTCCACGTGAAGACGAAGTCGCTCGAGATAATCTTCACGCATACCAACCGCTTCGGCGAGGAATACCACACGTTCGTCAACGGCCAGTACACGACCGACGGCGGCACGCACCTCACGGCGTTCAAGGAAGCGCTCACCAAGGCGCTCAACGACTACGACCCGAAGAAGAAGTTCGACGGCGACGACATTCGCGACGGCCTTCTCGGCGCGGTGTCGGTGAGGATCATGAACCCGGTCTTCGAAGGACAGACGAAGATCAAGTTCGTGATGAACGACATCAAGTCCGAGCTCGTCCAGCAGATGAAGAAGGAGATCGAGGCCGCTCTCCACCGCTCGCCGTCCGAGGCCGAGAAGCTCATCTCCAAGGTCGAGGAGACGGGGAAGATCCGCTCGCAGCTCAACACGATAAAGAAGCAGGCGCGCGAGAGGTCCCAGGCCGTCTCGGTGCGCGTTCCGCAGCTCAAGGACTGCAAGAACCACCTGAAGCTCGACAAGGTAGACAAGAAGACCGGGAAGGCCGAGGGCGAGGACACGATGATCTTCCTCACCGAGGGCCAGTCCGCGGGCGGCACGCTCGGCGGCGCGCGTGACGCGATGAACCAGGCGGTCTTCTTCCTGCGCGGAAAGTGCCTCAACACTTGCGGGCTCAACAAGGACGTCCTTTACAAGAACGAGGAGTTCTTCAACCTCATCAAGACGCTCGACATCGAGGACACGCTCGAGCACCTTCGCTACGGCAAGATCATCTTCGCGACCGATGCCGATGTAGACGGACTCCACATCAGGATGCTCCTTACGACGTTCTTCATGCGCTTCTACCGCCAGCTCATCCTCGACGGGCGCGTCTTCATTCTCGAAACGCCCCTCTTCCGCGTCAGGAACAAGAAGGAGCATTACTTCTGCTACACCGACGAGGAGCGCGAGGACGCGATAAAGAAGTGCGGGCGCGGCTGCGAGATCACGCGCTTCAAGGGGCTTGGCGAAATCGACAAGGAGGACTTCAGGGGCTTCATCGGCGAGGAGATGCGTCTTACGCCCGTGACTTGCTCGGACGATACCGATGTCGAGAAGACGATCAAGTTCTACATGGGCGCCAACACGCCCGAGCGCAAGGACTACATAATGGAGTCCCTCGTCTGCGACGCCGCCGATTTTTGACGTCCACGCCACTGCCAGTGCGTCAGCTTGGACAGGGCGGGATTGGTGCAATGGGCCGTTGGAGGTAGATAGTTTCCACTTCCATGTCGGGCTCTGTTTTGGTACAATGTTTTCTGAAAGTGGAAGATAGAAATAGTCTGCTGGAAGTAGGTGGGACGTTTGGCGCTTACCATGTGATGCGGCTCCTCGGCCGGGGTGGCATGGGTGAAGTGTATCTTGTGCGGCATCAAATGCTTGACGAGTGTTTTGCGCTGAAGATACTTGATCCTGACATTGCAAATGGCAATCCAGAATATGTGCGCCGCTTTTTGCGCGAGGCGAAAATTGCGTCAAAGATTCGGCATCCCAATCTTGTGCAGGTGCATGATGCTGGATATGACAATGGCAAGGGCGTTTATTTTATCGTAATGGACTATGTGGGCGGATCTAATCTGCGGATGACCATCGGGATTGGAGGGGCGATGGGTCACCGCGAAGCCGTGCGCATCGTCGCTTCTGTGGCAAGCGCACTTGCAGCAGGCGAGCGACTTGGTGTCGTCCATCGCGACATCAAGCCAGAGAACATAATGATAGAAGAGGACGGCACCGTGAAGCTTGTCGACCTCGGCGTCGCTAAGGCGAAGGGGACGGATTCCCTCATGACGATGCAGCGTTCGGTCTTTGGGACGCCGAACTACATATCGCCAGAGCAGGCTCTGGACGCCAGCACGGTTGACGGGAGGGCTGATGTCTATTCGCTCGGTATTGTGCTTTACGAGCTTCTCTGCGGTCGGCGTCCGTACAGTTCGGACAAGGCCAACGAAGTGCTTCGCGAGCTGCTCTCCCCGAATCCGATTCCGGATGTGCGTGTGTTAAATCCCGCCGTTCCGCAGAAGCTGTCGGCGCTCTTGTCGCTGATGTGCGCCAAGTCTCCTGAAGATCGAATAAAATCTGCGTCGAGTCTGCTTGAGATGTTGGGGAAGATGGGATATGGCGTGCAGGCGTGCAATGCCAATGTCTCGGTTTTACGACCGCCATCGCCAACCGGAGAATGCGAGGTTGACTATTCGAAGCTTTTGTCTACGCCGGCGAACAACACGCTTTCGTTTGATACGGAAGACAAGGACATTCGCGAGTTTGTCTCAAATCTGAAAAGCCGTCGTCGTCGTCGTCGCATTGTCGCCGTTGCCTCGGCGATCCTAGTGCTTCTGGTGGTCGTCACAGTCGTGGCGTTCTGCTACATGCGATAGAAAACCCTACGGAATAAGAGAGGTGCCAGATGAAACGCTCCGCGAAGACTGGGTTGCTTGAAATTGGTGGAATGTTTGGCGATTATTGCGTGGTGCGGCTTTTGGGCAAGGGAAGCATGGGCGAAGTGTATCTTCTTCGCGACAAGGATGGGAACCAATATGCCGCGAAGATAATGTGCCCGCCGGATGACTCAGGTAATGACGGATGGATTACCAGATTCACCAGAGAGGCTCGCTTTGCGATGACCGTCCAGCACAAGAACCTTGTCGCCGTGCACAAGGTCGGGAAAGACGAGGCGACGGGATTCTGCTACATCATAATGGACTACGTCCCCGGCGGGACGCTTTCCGAAAGACTTGAGAAGAATGGCAGGTTTAGCATTCGCGAGGCGGTGGACATCACGGTGCAGATCGCGTCCGTCCTCGAGGTCGCGCACAGCGTCGGCGTTGTGCACAGGGATATAAAGCCAGACAACATCCTCTTCGACAGCGACGGGTCGGTGAAGCTGTCGGATCTCGGTGTCGCGAAATTCCGAGACACTGGCACTGTGATGGTGACTACGGCAGAAATGATCATCGGCACCCCGGCCTACATGGCGCCAGAGCAGATGCTGAATTCGCATAATGTAGATGCGCGCGCAGACATCTATTCCCTTGGCCTGGTGCTATATGAAATGCTTAGCGGGACTCGTCCGCATGCAAATTCTACTGTAGTCGAGCTCCTGACCAAGGCGATAAAGAACGAAGAGCTTCCGGACATCCGTACTCTAAGGCCGGAAATATCGATTGCATTGTCGCAGGTCATTGCGATGATGGTTGCGACAAAGCCCGAAGAACGCGTCGCAACGGCGATGGATGTCGTGAAGATGCTTTACGAGGCAAATTCCGATAGACTTATCCTGCGAAAGAGTTCTTGTCCTGCAGGCAAATCCAGTGCTGTCCGTCACAGGTGGTGGGTTTGGGGTGGGATAGTTGCCGGGATGGCGGCATGCGCGGTAGTTGCCTGGCTTGTGCTGCCGCAGATGCACAAAGGAACATCGCAGCCCGCTCATGTAGAAAATGCCGGAAATGGGCAGCAAAGTGAGGACTGCAGGGATGTTTCTGGGGATTCGCAGGTGGTTCCTACCGATAATGGAAACGCTGTGCAAACAGGCAATATATCAGATGAGCGCCTGGGGAAGTTGCCAGTGGAGGCAATGCCGAAGGAAGGTTTGATGACTGCTTATGACTATAACGATGGGGCTGCGGTCAATTTCGGGTATGGAAGAGCTGTGGTGCGCCGTTCTGATGTTTCATACCAGGATGGTGTTGCTGTGTTCAACGGGAAGTACCAATTCCAAGGGGGCGAGGATATCGTTCTGCCAGATTTTAACTATGATCATTTTGCCGTGGCATTTTCGTTTAAGCCGGAAACGGCGAATGAAATGTTCCGAATTGGAGAGGATGCGTCAGGAATGTTGATGATAGATTTGAATAGTTGGAATGGGGACCATCTATCAGTAAGATTCAGCGATCCACGGGTGGAAAGAGTCGATAGCCCCGTTACATTAAAAGAGTGGAACTGGATTGTGTGCTCGGTGGACGTATCAAGGCGGCTTGCGATGGTTTCTGTCAATGGCCAGCCTCCGGCAGAGCGGCTGTTGCCGGCAGATTTTTACTGGCGGTTGCCCAGCGATAAGATCGTTGGCGATAGTTTTAGGCGGTTGCATTTTGGAAATGCAAACCGTGGCATTAGATATACAGGCGCGATCGACGATCTTTACATATATGACCGGGCATTGACGCAAAAGGAGATCGTGAATGTATCCAGAAGGATTCAATGCAATGACAGAGCGTCGCCCAGTGTTTCTTCCGGGGCCGGACTAGAATTCTCCAAGCCAAAGCTAGTCTCGGGCAAGTGGGTGTTGACACGGATGCCGGAGATTTCACAGTATTGGAATGCCACGATTTCAATGGGCGACATAACGCTTGGCGTCCGCATTGATGCAAAAGGTGTTGTAGTTCCTTCGATTGGGCAGCTTGACTATGAGAACATTGATCTTTCCCTCCCTGTTGTAGATGCCGCAGGAGTGCAAGCACATATATATGCAATAGGCAGCGAACATGGCGGGGTGTATTGTGCAGGCAGGTCCAGCGTAAGGACTATCAAATTGCCGACGACTTTGCGGGAGTTGCGTGCGTATGCCATCTCCGGGTGTTTGCATCTGAAAGAGATTTCTCTCCCTGAATCACTGGAGAGAATCGGAGACCATGCGTTTTATTCGTGTATAATGCTTGAGTCGATCTCAATCCCTGAAAACGTGCGCGAAATAGGTTCTGGTTCTTTTGGTGCCTGCGGATGCCTTGCAAAAGTGGATATCCGATGCAAGAATGTGACAATTGCCGGTGATGCATTTTCCGGTAAAACACCAGTTGGCGAGAAAATGTCGAAGACTTCATGGACTACAGGCCCGACGGTAATAGCAGTGAAGGGTGCTGCAGAATTTGAATATGCAAAATATGGTCGAATGAATCAGTCACTGCTCTCTGTCGGATATGGCGATATCCGATTTGGGATGAGTTGTGGAGACATAGGTGGCTGGGGTGGTACTCGTATGAGGAGATACGAGTCCTTGGGTGAAATTGATTTAAGTTTTCACAAGGTAGGGCCGGGGCTCCTTGCCGGCTTGAGATTGAAATGGCGCAAAAAAGTGGATTCGGAAGGTTATATTGGTGATGCAGAAAAGGCTTTAGATACATTGATTTCAATTCTTAATGACAAACTAGGAGGAACGATAAATTCTCCAAAGCTATTGCCGATATCCGACTGGCCAACATTTGGCGATCGGGGTGTATATTATGCCAATTATGACAGAATTCAACCGATTGGAACTTCCATGACAGAATTAAATGGATACATGGTGAAGATTTCCATGTATGGAGGTTCTAAAGATAAAAACGTTGCGGTAATAATAGAGATAGTCGACAGTTACATGTTCAAAGCTTGGGGTGTATCTGTCCCAGAGGGGATTGACGTTCGGAAGGATGCACAAAAGCCCACATCGCCAAGCAATAAGACTTCGTGGCGTATTGATTCAGGAAGAGAAGACCGCCCTGTAAGAACCAACAATGCGACAATCTCAGCAAGCCAGACCGACATCTCTGGTGGTCAACAGGGATTGAATGTTGCGGCGATGGACATATCGGAATTCCTAGTCGAGGGCGGTATTTTGAAAGGGTTTGCAAAGCCTGCCACAAATGAAGTGGTCGTTATTCCGGCTGGCGCTGGAATAAAATCGGTGTGTATTGATGGGCTTACTAGCAACATGAAAATGAAGGTTCTTGTGTTGCCGGAAGGCGTGGAGCAGATCGATAGGGCGTCCGGCGGCTATCGTCCAGGCACTTCTCTTGAGGCAGTCAAGATTCCGGCCTCTTTGACTACCATTCGTCCGACGGGGTTCGATGCCAACTGGCGGCACTTGAATTCGATTGAAGTCGCCCAAGGTTCCCCCTACCGAATGCAAGACTTCTGCCTGATCGATACGCGCGACAGTTCGGTGGTCTTCGCTCTGCCAGGCAAGGAGCGGATCGTCGTGCCGTCTGGAACAAAGAGAATAGCTGATTGGGCCTTCGACGACAACGACGTGAGGGAAGTTGTCATTTCGGAGGGAGTGGAGAAGATAGGCCGTGGGGCTTTCAAGGGATGCCGTAGCATGAAGAAGTTGATCATTCCTGCATCAGTGGGCAAGATAGGAAACGAATTCCTGTCTGGTTGCGGTAGATTGGATGATGTCGTGGTCGCAGAAGCCAATCCCTATTATTGCTCAAGGGATGGATTCTTTATGGACAAATTGACAAGGACTCTTGTGCGAGCGTTTGGCTCTCCAAGAAAAGTTGACGTGCCAGCCGACATAAGGGTTATTGGTGCGGGTGCATTTTCATTTATGGACTCAATTGTCTCATTGACTGTTCCGGATGCTGTTGAGCGCATAGAGGAAGACGCTTTTGCCTATTGTGAGAATCTTTTGGAGTTGCGGCTTCCAGATCGTTTGGAATATTGCGACAGCCACTTGATTTCCGGTTGTAGCAGCCTGAAGTCTGTGAAATTCCCCGTAGGCCTTTCGCATCTTGCTGGTAACTGCGCTATTGGTAGGTGCAGCAGCCTCAGAGAAATCGTTCTTCCAGAGGGGCTCTTGACGATTGGCGCAGGCGGACTTGGGGCAATATGGAAATGTGACAATCTGGAACGAATATACATACCTGCCAGCGTGGCCACCATCACATCGGGCGGTTCGTTTATGGACAATCCAAGTCTCACGTGCTTTGAGGTCTCGCCGGATAATCCCAAATTCTGCGCATACGAGGGTGTCTTGTTTGACAAGGACATGACAAGACTGATCAGGTGTCCTGATGCCAAGAAGGGAGTTTTCTGCGTTCCCGCGTCTGTGAAATCGATTGACTATTGTGCATTTAGCGGATGCAACAATTTATCTGAGATTCAGTTGCCAGAGGGGATCGGAGTTGTCAACAAATGGGCGTTCCGGGGTTGCTCTGCCAAGACAAATTTCGTGTCAAGCGCATCTCAAAAGACGTTCGAAAAGGTCAATGCACGTAGAGCCGAAGTGCAGGAATAGAAATTCTGGCCAGTGTCAGCCGCTGGGCATTGCCACGAAGGGCGCGATTTGGTAGACTGTTCAGAAAGCCGGAGTGGTGGAATGGCAGACGCAGCGGACTTAAAATCCGCGGCCCGGTAATCGGGCGTACGGGTTCGAGTCCCGTCTCCGGCACTAGTCCAAAACTTCGCAAGTATCTCGCGCAGAGGCGCTGAGAAAACAGAGATGTCCATCATAGAAATATTCGGGTATGCCTTCAAGAACGCCGCGCTTCTCGACGAGGCGCTTACCACGCCTTCGTTCAAGATGAGCAGCCCGGATGCGGTCGACAACCAGCGCCTCGAATTCCTCGGCGACGCCGTTCTCGGCTTCATCGCGGCGGAGCGGCTCTATGGCTCCCTGCCCGACGCGCCGGAGGGCGTTCTCACCGTCAAGCGCACCCACATGGTCTCCTCCGCCGCGCTCTGCGAGGCGGCCGCGCGCCACGATCTTGCCCCTCGGCTCAGGCGCAACAAGGGCGCGGCGCCGTTGCCGGAAAACTCGAAGACACTCGCCGACGCTGTCGAGGCAGTGATCGGCGCCGCATTCCTCGACGGCGGTCTCGATGCGGCGCGGACGATCTTCGATACGCTCAATCTCGCCTCGATGGCCGACGCCGCTGGTTTCAACCCCAAAGGCGACCTCCAGATCCGCGCGCAGGCCATGACTCCGCCGCGTCACCCCGCCTACCGGCTCGTCAAGACCGAGGGCAGCGACCACGAGCCGGTCTTCACCGTGGAAGTCGTTGTAGACGGCCTTGGAACCGCCTCCGCGTCGGCGCGCAGCCACAAGGAAGCCGAGGCCCTTGCCGCTGCGAAACTCCTATCTATGGTATAATATATCCCCTATGAAAATTACCGAAGATACATTCCGTCTCGTCGCCAATACCATCCGTTGCCTCTGCGCGGACATGGTTGAAAAGGCGAAATCTGGTCACCCTGGCGCCCCGATGGGCATGGCCGACCTCGCTTCCGTTCTCTGGCTCAAGCACCTCAACGTCGACCCCAAGGACCCCGAATGGACCGGTCGCGACCGCCTCGTTTTCTCCGGCGGACACGCTTCTTCCCTCGTTTACGCGCTATTCCACCTCTCCGGCATGGGCGGCCTTTCGATGGACGAGCTCAAGACTTTCCGCCAGTGGGGCAGCCGTTGCGCCGGCCACCCCGAGCGCGGCGTCGCGCCTGGCGTAGAGGTGACGACCGGGCCTCTCGGCCAGGGCATCGCGATGGGCGTTGGCCTTGCGCTTGCCGCGAAGAAGGCGAAGGTCGCGAACCGCACGTGGGTCTTCTGCGGCGACGGTGACCTCGAGGAGGGCATCTCCCACGAGGCGGCGAGCTTCGCGGGCGCTCTCAAGCTCGACAACCTCACTCTTATATATGACTCCAACCACATCACCATCGAGGGCGATACCGCCCTTGCGATGGCCGACGACGCCAAGAAGCGCTTCGAGAGCTATGGTTGGAAGGTCTTTGAGGTCGACGGTCACGATCCTGCCGCAATCGACCGCGTCTACCGCCGCGCCGAGAAGGTGGTGGGGGCTCCTGCGATAATCATCGCCACGACTCACATTGGCTGCGGCGCCCCGACGAAGCACGACACTGCGGACTGCCACGGCGCGCCACTTGGCGCCGACGAGGTCGCTGGCACCAAGAAGGCGCTCGGCTTCGACCCTGAGAAGAGCTTCTTCGTCCCCGACGAGGTGTATTCCGTCTTCCACGCGCGGACTCTCCAGCAGCACCGCTTCGCGAACAAGGCGAAGAAGGCGGGCCCAGAGCCGACTTCCTTCGCCCTCCCCTCGCGCAAGGAGCTTTTGAAGGCGCTTCCCGCTTTCGATCCCGCGAAGCCCGTTGCGACCCGTGCGGTGTGCGGCACGGTCATGAACGCTCTCGCCCCGCTCGTCACCGGACTTATCGGCGGTAGCGCGGATCTCGGGCCGTCCAACAAGACGGTTCTAAAGGGGCTTGGCGACATCGGTCCCGGCGCTTACGAGGGTCGCAACATCCACTTCGGCATCCGCGAGCTCGCGATGACGGCGATTGTCAACGGCCTCACGGCGTTCGGCCAGGGCTTCCGCGGCTATGGTGCGACGTTCTTTGTCTTCTCCGACTACTGCAAGCCGGCGATCCGCCTCGCGGCGCTCATGCAGCTTCCGTCGATCTTCGTCTTCTCGCACGACAGCTACTGCGTCGGCGAAGACGGCCCGACTCACGAACCGGTTGAGCAGCTTGCAAGCCTCAGGTCCATGCCCAACGTCCGCACCTGGCGTCCCGCCGACGCGAACGAGACGGCCTTTGCCTGGGTTGAGGCGCTTCTCAGGGCCGACGGCCCGAGCTGCATCCTCACGACGCGCCAGAACCTTCCCGTTCTTGAGGGCGTGACGGCCGAGGGTGTCGCGAATGGCGGTTATGTCGTCTATTCGGCGGGAGTCCAGGACTCTACGACGATCCTCTTCATCGCAACCGGCTCGGAAGTCTCGCTCTGCCTCGAGGCCGCGAAGCGCCTTGCCGCCGAGGGATTTGGCGTTCGGGTCGCCTCCTTCCCGTGCATCGAGCGCTTCTACCTCGAGACGACACCGGAATACCGCTGCGCCGTCATGCCGCAGGAGATGAAGCGCCGCGTGATCGTCGAGGCCGGCGTCCGCTATGGGCTTGACCGCTTCCGCCTCGATTTCCTCGCGACGGCTTATGTGACTCTCGACCACTTTGGCGCGTCTGCGCCCTACCAGACTCTCTCCACGAGATTCGGTTTTACGGCAGAAAACGTATATAACGTCGCGAAGACGCTCGTCTGATGTCGTCAAAGAAGACACTCGCGAACGTCTTCACCGTCGGCGCGTTCACCATGCTGAGCCGCGTCCTCGGGCTCGTTCGCGAGATGCTTCAGTCACGCCTCATCGGCGCAGGGGTCGAGCAGGCGGCCTTCACCCTCGCCTTCGCCATCCCCAACATGGCCCGCAAGCTGTTTGGGGAGGGGGCTCTTACGGCGGCTTTCGTCCCTGTCTTCAAGGGCGAGGTAGAGTCAGATTCGCTTGAGCGAGCCTCCCAGCTCGCGCGGGCCGTGATGACGATGGTGCTCCTGATGCTTGGCGCCATCGTCCTTCTCCTTATGGGAGGGCTCGAGGTCGTCGTTCACTTCCGCGACGCGCTGGGCTTGAAGGACACGCCCCGGCTTCTCCTGACAATCCGCCTCGTGAAGACGCTCCTCCCCTACATGATCTTCATCTGCGGCGCGGCATTCGGAATGGGCGTTCTCAATGCGCTCGGACGGTTCAAGGCGTCGAGCTTCATGCCGTGCCTCCTCAATTTCTTCTGGATCGGCATCCTCGCGTGGCTGGCGCTCTCCGGGGTGATACACGAGGCATATCCCAACTTCCTCCCCGGCCTTTTCACGGACTACCGGCTGGACCAGCGCATCCACCGCGTCGCGATGGCGATTCTCATCGCAGGCGCCGCGCAGATGGCGTTCATGCTCTGGTGCATGCACAAGGCGGGCGTTTCGCCGCGCCTCTCGTTTGCCGGATGGCGCGATTCGAAGGTTGTGCTCGTCTGGAAAAACCTCGGTATTGCCGCGCTCGGCGCGGGGGCGATACAGATCAACTACATGCTCGACCAGCTTCTCGCGCAGCTCGCGAGCGACTGGGCGGCGGGCGTCATTGGCTACGCGGAGCGCCTGATGGATCTTCCGCTCGGCGTAATCGGCGTCGCGTTCGGCACCGTGCTTCTCCCGACTTTCGCGGGGCTTTTCGCGAAGGGCGACGTCGATGGTGCGCGCGAGGCGCTTTCGTCGTCCGTCGTCTCGTTAATGTTCGTCATGCTCCCTGCTGCGGCGGGGCTTTTCGTCCTCGCGCCGGAAATCACGTCCGTCATCTACCAGGGCGGCGCCTTTGACTCGGTGGCGACTGTGCGCGTGTCGCGAGCGCTCGCGGTCTACGCCGTCGGGCTCGGGTTCTTCGGCTTCCAGAAGACGATGGTTCCGTGGTTCCAGGCGCAGAACGACATGAAGACCCCCTTGCGCGTAACTGTCTACACCGTCGTCGTCAACGCTGTGCTCAACGTCCTCGCCGTGTGGTTCCTCCCCGTGGAGTGGCGGCATGTAGGGCTCGCGCTATCGACGGTGCTGTGTGCCGCAATCGGGTGTGCGATCCTCGTCTCCCTCGCACGGCGTCGCAACGGCTCGCTCGGTTTGCGCAAGGCCTTTGGCGCGATCGGCGCACCGGGCCCGCTCCTGAAGATGCTTGCGGCTTCGATCCTAATGGGGTTTGCCGTCGCGGCGGCCAAGCCGCTTGTCGCCAATGGCCCTGCGATTGCGGCCCTTGCGGTGCTCATCGTGCTTGGCGCCGTCGTCTACGGCGTCCTTTCTCTCGTCTTCATGCGCGAGCAGGTCCGTGGTTTTCACTTGCGCTTTAGACGGAGAATATAGTATACTAGCATCATGATGTACAGGAAGGTATCTGTCTTTTGCGGGTGCGCAGCCCTGCTTATGGCGTCGTCCACGCCTTTCGTGGCCGTTGCCGATGACGCTGCACCTGCTCCCGCCGCCGAGGCTCCCGCTGAGGAGACCGACCCGGCTCTTGAGGCTGAAATCCGCTACGTTGAGGCGCTGATCGAGTACGGCTATCCCGACTTCGCAGAGCCCGTCATCGAGGCGACAAAGAAGAAATGGCCCGAGGCCGAGACCAAGTTCTTCGCGATCGAGATTCGCGGCATGCTCTCGCTCGGCAAGTTCGACGAGGCCGAGAAGAAGATCGCGGCGCTTCCCGACAGGAACGGCCCGAAGTACTGGGCGGCTCGCCTCGAGGTCGCGAACAACCTCTTCTTCCGCGGCAAGAAGGCCGAGTGCTCGAAGATCTACGACGAGTTCTTCAAGGCGTTCCCGAAGCCCACGAAGGAGATCCGCGAGTTCTACATGCAGGCGTGCTACGCCTGGGGCCAGATCCTCGTCGGCGACAAGCGCTTCGAGGAGGCCGTGAAGGTCTACGCCGGGCTCCTTTCGCAGATCAACAAGAAGAAGAGCGAGGATGACGCGAACACCTGGTGCAACGTCGCTTGCGAAACGGCCGAGATGTACCTTAAGCTCGCGACCGACCTGCCCGACCCCAAGAAGCGCAAGCAGTACCTCGACCCCGCGAAGAAGATCGTCGACCAGCTCCTCTGGGAGCAGGACCGTCCCGTCTACTTCGGCCGCGCAATTGCGATGAAGGCGAACATCGAGCTCTTGAAGGGTGACATCGCCAAGGCCCAGCAGACGATCAACGAGTACATGCCCCAGCTTGAGCAGCTCCACCAGTCGATCGTCGAGTTCGACCCCGAGGGCAAGGAAGGTTTGAGGAAGTTCTCCCCGATGCCGCTCTGCCGCTTCATGCTCGCGAAGATGCTGTGGGACGAGGCGCAGGCCGAGTACAAGAAGCCGAAGCGCGACGACGAGCGCGTGAAGGCGCTTCTCTTCGGCGACAAGACGTCTTCAGGCAAGCGCAACGGCCTCGGCGCGTTCAACCACGCCCTCAACGTCTTCATCCAGTACCCCGAGTCGACCTGGGCTGCCGATGCCGGCGAGATGTCAGAGAAGATCAGGGAGTTCGCCGAGAAGAACTACGGTGCCAAGATCAAGACGACGATTACGCCTGAGGCGCTCGCGAAGGTCCGCCAGATGCAGTTTCGCGTGCCTGCCGAGAAGATGGCCGAGGACAAGGTCGAGGAGGCGATCAAGGAGTATCTCGATGTCCTCGCCCGCTATCCTGAGGTCAAGGAGTCGATTTACGCCGTCGAAGAGGTGATTCGCGGCCTTCTTGGTCTCATCCAGGCCAACAAGGACAATCCCAAGGCCGCCGAATGGCGAATTGACGCCGACGCGATCGAGGGCTATCTCGCCGAGCGTTTCGCGGGTCTCAAGGATCGCGAGCTCATGACGATGGCCGGTGAGTCGGTTCTGCGCCTTGCCGCATACGAGAAGCAGCTTGGCCAGCTTGCCCGCGCCGACAAGCTCTACGGCGATTTCCTCATGAACTACCGTCGCCACGTGAGCGCTCCGACGACGGCCTCCCAGCTGCTCGGCGAGGCGATGCGCGGCGAACGCTGGGCCGATGCGATAAAGCTCTGCGGCATCATTCAGAAGCACTATTCCAACTCCCTGTACTACGCGACGTCCTATTCCCAGGAGTCCTACTGCCACTCCAAGCTTGACGAGCAGGCCGAGGCGATCGCCACGATGAAGAAGTACGTCGAGGTCGAGAAGGACGGCATCGCGCGCGAGCAGGCCCGCATGGCTCTCGCCCAGATGTACCAGAAGGAGGGCTTCGATATCGTTTCCGGCGCAGAGACGAACGAGACGCCCGAGGCCGTTTCGGCGGCGCTCGCTGCCGGTTCCGCCCAGATCGTCCGCGGCATAAAGGAGTTCCGCGCGTTTGCCGACAAGGCCGACAAGGCGCTTGCCGACCCCTCGCTCACCAAGGCCGACAAGGCCAAGTACAATCTTCTCAGGGAACAGGCCCTCTTCCTCGTCGGCGACTGCTGGCGTCGCATGACGAAGCCCGAGGCCAAGCTCAAGATGTTCCGCGAAAACGCCGCGAAGAGCTACGAAGACTATCTCTCCGCATATCCCGAGGGACGCTATTCGACGAACGCCTACGTCCGCCTCGGTACGATTTACACCGCGCTCGGCGACACCGAAAAGTCGCGCGACGCCCTTGACCGCCTCTCCAAGGCGTTCCCCAACTCGCCCGAGGCGAAGAACGCGAAGCCCCAACTCGCGAAGTCGCTCATCGAGATGGGCATGAAGAAGGAGGGCACCGAGATATACGCCGAGATGCTCCGCACCGACGGCGCGTACACCGCGTGGCAGTTCGTCAACGCGGGCGAAGCGCTTATCGAGGCCAAGAGCTGGTCGCTCGCGAACGATGCGTTCGAGAAGGCGATCCACAAGGCCGGCACCAACCAGCTCCTCACCGTCGCGAGGGCGCGACTCGGCGAGGCGAAGGCGCTCTACAAGCAGAAAGCCTATGTCCAGGCGCGCGATGCCCTCGACCAGTTCCTCGAAGACGAGAAGATGGCGAAGATGTCCATCGCCGTCGATGCCCATCGCCTCATGATCGAGGTTGCCTCCGAGCAGGGCCGCACCGAGAAGGACTCCGATCTCCGTGCCAAGCACTTTGGCAAGGCCATTGGCTCTGTTAAGAAGCTCCGCAACTATTGGAAGAACAAGCCGCAGTGGGAGCAGGATACCGTTGATTTGATGTCGGCTGACGTCAAACTTCGCCAGATGGCCGCCGAAGAGGCGATGGGTCTCAAGGAAGAGGCCGACAAGTCCGGGCGCACCGCAGCTTCTACGCTCCTTGGCTTCCTGCAGTCGCACTGCGTCGACGAGAACCATCCGGCCGACAAGATGTCTGCGGGCGAACTCGGGAATCTCGAGCGCTGCTACGCGACGCTCGTCCCCCTCTGCGCCAGGCTTGGCAGCGACTTCGCCGACAACATCCTGAAGTTCGGCCAGGAGTATCTTGACCTCTTCCCGAACGGCAAGGCGCGCACCGAGGTGCAGAACGCCATGAACCAGGCCAAGACCGCTGGCGGCAAGGTTGTCGAAAACACCCCTGCTGCCGAGCCGGCTCCTGCGGCTGAAGCGCCTGCCGAAGCCCCAGCCGCTGAACCCGCTCCTGCCGCCGAGCCTGCGGCCGAAGCTCC
>JAFYQC010000006.1 GCA_017547265.1 Kiritimatiellia bacterium
GGTCAGGGGTTAGGGAGTGGAGTTGGAGTTCAGAGTTGGAGTTGGAGTGTTAGGAGTCAGTAGTCAGGGGTGTCGGTGGTGGAGCGAAGGTCCGAGCGAGCGGATACGGCGTATTCGCCGAGGTTCCGCGAGGAGGAGCCTTCGGCCACCGCCGACAAGTAACCGCCTCCCGCCCCTCTATACCTGCGGTATCTTCAGTGTTTCGCCGTCCTTGAGCGCCGAAAGATGGGCATAGATGCCGGCAATGGTCGACTCGAGCGAGGTCTTGACATCGCAGCAGTGGCGATGATCCTTGACGAGAATCGCGCGGATGAAGTCGTCCGTCAAGTACCCGTGGCTTCCGCCATGGCCGCCTGCGGGCATCCCGGGCGGGAGCTTCGGCTTGCGCCACGCGACGCGCTCGAGTACCTCCTTGTCGCCGAGGAACGACATCGTCATGTCGTCGTAACTACCTTTCGTGCCCCAAACACGCCCGCGCTCGCCGTTCCGTGCGAGGACATCATACGCGACAAGCATGCGCGCCGAACCGCCCTCCTCGTTCTTGAAAAAGGCGAATTCGCTGCCGAAGCGGTTGTTGTAGCGGTTGGGACGGCTGTACTTTGGGAGAGCGCTTGGACGCCCGATGCAAGTCACCTCGGTGAAGCGCTTGTGCGTTGTGAAGGTGTAATAGCCCGTCGAATGTGTCGCGTAGTAGAGCGGCGGCAGGCAGTCACGCCATCCCTTGTAGCTGCCGACGCCGAGTCCATCCTTGAGACCCGAGCAGTGGAAGTACTCGCCTTCAGCATAGACGATATTGCCGAGTTCGCCTGCCTCGTAGAGCTTGCGCATTGCGTAGCAGGACTCGCGGAACGCCGTCGTCTCGTTCATGTGGTACACTTTGCCGCTAGCTTTCACCGCATCGAGAAGCTTAGGCACAAGCTCTAGCTGCTCCTTGCCGAGAACGGCGGGAACCGCGCTTGCGACATGAAGCCCGTGTTCGAGCGCCATTATCGCGAGACGAGCGTGGCTCGGCGCATCAGTCGCGATGTAAACTGCCTCAAGCTTGTCGGCCGCGGCGTTCTTGATCATCTCCTCGCAGCTGGGATATGTCTTCGGCGCGCGCGTTCGCTCTTGGAGAAGCTTGCACTTTACAGGATCGAGGTCAGTGACAGCGACCACCTCGACATTCGGATGGTCCTGGTAGCCGAACTGCGAGCCGAAATCGCAGACGCCCTCGCCCGCGATGCCGACGCGCACTTTCTTGTCGGAGAATGGCGTCCACTCTGCGGGATCGAGTTCACCAGCATACATGTCATCGAAGTCGCCCTGTTTCTTATGCTGCTCTTGCACAGCGGCGAAACCGCCAGCGGCAAAAAGCGCGGTAGACCCGCCAAGAAATCCTCTTCTGCTGAACATCGGCTACTCCTTTTATTGGTTACTGGTAGGGACGCGCGTCCCGCGCGTCCGCGGGCGAGCGGGACGCTCGCCCCTACCATGTTTCATATCTGAGGGATCTTCATCGTCTCGCCACCCTTAAGCGCCGAGAGATGCGCGTAGACGCCGCCGATCGTCGTGTCGAGCGCCGTCTTTAGGCCGCAGCACACCTTGTGTCCGGGCACGAGGATTCCACGCAGGAAGTCGTCCGTAAGATACGCATGCGAGCCGCCGTGGCTCCCGGCGCCGACGCCAGGTGGAAGCGGATGCTTGTAGATGTCGACCTTTGCGGCAAGATCCTTCTCCTGCCCGTTGTAGTTGGGCGTGTAGGTGCCGTAGCTCCCCTTCGAGCCGTTGATACGCCCCGTCTCGCCGTGGTATCCAGGAGAGTCCCACATGACCGCCATGCGAGCTGCGCCGCCGTCAGACGTCTTGAAGAACGCGACTTCAGAGCCGAACGGATTGTTGTGAGGATTCTTCCCGTCCTTAAAGTCGGGGAGGTCGCTCGCGATGCCGATGCATGTCACCTCAGTGAAGGAACCATGCGTAGTGCAAGTGTAGAAGCCGTTGGAGTGCGTCGGATAGTACTGCGGCGGAAGGCCGTGACGCCAACCGTTGTATGATGGAATTCCCTGCGTGCCCCAGTAATGGAAATACTCGCCCTCGGTATAGACGTGCTTGCCGATGGCACCGCCCTCGAAAAGACGGCGCATGGCAAAACCCTCAGGACGAAAAGCCGTTGTTTCGTTCATCATGTAGAGCTTGCCGCTCTTCTTTGCCGCCTCGATGATCTTCGGCACGAGATCGAGCTGGTCCTTGCCGAAGAAAGCGGGAACTGCGCTTGCAACATGAAGCCCGTGTTCGAGCGCCATAATAGCGAGACGAGCATGGCTCGGCGCGTCGGTTGCAATGTAAAGCGCCTCTACCTTGTCAGCCGCGGCGTTCTTGATCAACTCCTCGCAGCTCGGATAAGTCTTCGGCGCGCGAGTGCGCTCCTGCAGAAGCTTGCACCTTGCAGGATCGAGATCGGTGATAGAAACAACCTCGACGTTCGGGTGCGTCTGATAGGCGAACTGCGAACCGAAGCTGCACACACCTTCTCCCGCGATACCGACGCGTACTTTCTTGTCGGAAAAAGGTTTCCACGGGATATTCGAGAGCTTGCCGGCGTCGCGCTCGTCAAAGCCCTGCATCACCTCTTTCTTCCCATCCTTGCCGTCAGCCGCGTATCCAGCGACCGCGAGAAGCGCAGAACCCGCGCCGATAAATGACCTTCTGCTAATCATGATTAGTTTTCCTTTCTGTTGATTATTTTAAAACCGAATTGGTAGGGGCGGCACTCCGTGCCGACC
>JAFYQC010000065.1 GCA_017547265.1 Kiritimatiellia bacterium
CAAAATGAGCAAGAAAGTCATATTTGCTGTGATTGCGGCGGTGACGATTGGTGCATATGCCGGAGAACCGGTGAAATATCGCGGCATCTTCATTAATGATGAAGATTATGGTCTTCGCGCTTGGGCGAAGAAGAATTACGGGAAGGAAGGAATCGGGGTTCGCGCACTCGCGCAAATCTTCGACTTGATGAAGGCGGATGGATTCAATCTCCTTTGGCCAGCGATGCATGGCGGCGGCTACGAGTTCTCGACGCGTCCGGAGAACTTCGAGCTCGCCAAGCAATATGGCATCGCCATCGGCACGAGCCACTGCGAGCCGATGCTCCGCAACAACTGCTACCTGAAAGGCGATGACAAGGATAAGTGGAGTTGGCTCAAGCATCGCGACTTCCTTGAAGACTACTGGCGCGAGGGCGCGAGACGCGGACTAGCATCCGGCGGTGACATTCTATGGACCATCGGAATGCGAGGTATTCACGACCACGGGCTCCCGGACGGCGAGACGATGCAAGAGAAGGTCGCCGTGATGGAGGATGTGTTTAAGTTTCAGACATCGCTTCTGCCTCCAGCCGCGTCAAAGCTTTTCATCCCCTACAAAGAGGTGCTGCCGGTCTTCAATGCCGGGCTAAAGGTACCCAATGGCACGACCATCATGTGGACGAATGACAATTTCGGCTACATCCGGCGTCTTGGCGGTCCTCAGTGCGAAGGATATGGCGGCGGAATCTATTGGCACCTGTCCTATCATGGCTATCCGCATGGATGCGAGCATATCAA
Organism: Kiritimatiellia bacterium; assembly: GCA_017547265.1. The sequence continues at coordinate 778 of JAFYQC010000065.1, forward strand.
TCCGCTGCCCCCCGCCTTCATGTGGTATGAACTCGTCCAGAAATGCTGGAACAACGGCGTTAGAGATGTCTGGATGGTGAATGCAGGCGATGTATTCGAGGCGGAGCTTTTGCTCTATTGCTACGGCAAGTTCTCTTTCGACCCTGATTACTGGATAACCCGCCCCGATCCGCAATCTGAAGTGTTGAGAATGTGGGTCGATGAATGTCTCGCGCCAGGCGCTCAAGACGCGGAGAACTCGGAAGACTCTGAAAACAAACTCTGCGTCTCTGCGGCTCTGCGTGAGAAAATAATTTCGCACTTGAACGAGTACTTTACGCTCGTATTCAATCGCCGTCCCGAGCATATGTGCGTACAATGGGCAAAAGCTTTGCCGCCAGAAAACAAAGCCGAATTGCTCGCACGCTACCACGCGCTACTCGCCGAAGATTACGCCATTGAGAAAGAACTTTCCACTCTCTGCGACTTAAGCGTCTTGCGCGAGAAATATTTCCGCACTGTAGGCTATCAAGTCCAATTCTTTGCCAATGCAGGCATAATTTTCCTCGAGGGGAAGGATAAGGCGTATGCGGAAAGCGTCATTCGCCCGATTGATGAACGCTGGAATGCGATGGAAGACGGCAAGTGGGCGGGATTCTTCCGTGATACCATTGAGCCGCGTAACCTCAAGTACAACAAGTGGTCGAATGAAATGATGTGGCCATGGTGCGAGCCGACGGGAGATTCGTTCTACCACAAGGTCAAGCGTCGTGATTATCCCGCCACCGCCTATGCAGCCAATGAGCCTGAACCAAAGTGGCTCACGCCGGTGTCGAATACTCCCGCGAATGGCGGTGCATGGACGCGCGTTCTGGGTCTCGGCACCAGTGGCAACGCCCTCGCGCTCCTCCCCGGCAAGCCCGGCGTTGGCGAAGGCGCTACCCTTGAATACGATCTCCGCGCCTCTGCGTCTCTGCGCGATGTCAATCTTATCATCCAGTTCCTGCCAGACTTTGAACTTTGGCCAGGTTTGGGTTTGGGCATCAATGTGCAGTTCGATGACGGCGAAAAGATATATGTCGAAGTCCCCAAGCATGACTCAAACCTCGGCGAGCAAGATGTGGTGCGCAATAAGGCCGTGCAGGATAACTTTATTCGCGTTGCGGTGTCAATCCCAAAAGGCGCGAAAAAGGTGCGCATCATTGCGAAGAATCCAGGTATCGTCATCGACCGCGTTGGTATAAGCATCGATAAAAAATTGCAAGCCTTGCCCCCAGCCAAAGTTGCAACACATCTCGAAGAGCCGACCCGCTGCTGGACGAATAAGACGGGGCGTGTTGTATGGGATTTCGGGCGCGATGCGTTCGGGAATGTACAGGTGGTAGGTAACGGGGAGATTTGGCTGGGCGAGAAACTGACGGAGGATCGCGACGTCATCGACCGCAATCCGCCGGGCTCGGTTCGCGCCGCGCAATGGCCGCTTAATCCCGATAAGCGAAATACAGGCAAACATGCCGTCAAGTTGCCGCCGGAACTTGGCGTCGTGATGCCATTTAGATATGTGGAAACGGAGCCGGGCGTGATGGTGAAACGCATTATGGTGGCGCGGTCGATGGATATGGAAGCCTCGTCATTCCGTTGCAGCGACGAGCGGCTGAACAAGGTTTACGACTTCTGCAAGTACACGATTCTCGCTACATCCTTTGCAGGGCTTTACGTTGACGGCGACCGCGAACGCATTCCATACGAGGCCGACGCCTACATCAACATGCTCGGCGAACAGGCCGTGTGGGCGGATGGCGAAATGGCAAAGGCGAGCCTCGAATATCTCTTGTGCCATCCGACCTGGCCGACCGAGTGGCAGCTCATCATGCCGATAATGGCGCAAGACTACTGGATGGCGACGGACGACAAGGAAACGATCTGCGCGTGCTATCTGCGTTTGCGCGAATTACTCTTGCTTGACAAGGCGCGGGAGAAGGATGGTCTTCTCGATACGCATCGCAAGAAAGGTCAGCCGCGCACTTCAGGAAGCGATATTGTCGATTGGCCTGCCTGCGAGCGCGACGGCTACGAAATGAAGCATATCAATACTGTTGTAAACGCATTCCACATAAAAGCCCTGCATGATATGTCTGAACTCGCCGCCGCAATCGGCGAAAAAGAAGATGCCGCGAACTTCAAGCGCGAGGCGGAAGAGAAGGCGGGCGCGTTCCGCGAGGTCTTCATCGACAAAGAGACGAACCTGTTTGTTGACGGCGAGGGTTCTAAACATTCGTCGCTACACGCAAACGCCGCCGCGCTTGCGTTTGATCTGGCTGCGCCGGATGAAGTAACGGTTGTGTCGGAATGGCTGAAGACACGCGGCATGGCCTGTAGCGCCTACTTTGCGCAGTATCTCCTCGAAGGGCTGTTCGCGGCGGGCGAATCAGACTACGCGCTCGACCTGATGACGCGCGAGGACGAGCGCAGCTGGCTCGGCATGATGCGTCAAGGCGCGACTATGTGCATGGAGTCGTGGAATCAGGAAGTGAAACCCAATCAGGACTGGGGGCACGCCTGGAGCACTGCCCCGTTAAATATCATCTCGCGCTTCATCCTCGGCGTGACTCCATTAGAACCCGGCGCCACAAAAGTGCGCATCGCGCCAAACCTCTGCGGCATGGAGTTCATCGAAGGCAAAGTGCCCGTGGCGACCGGGAGCGTCGTTGTCAAAGTTACGCGCGAAGACCTCGTTGTCGAAACACCCGTTCCCGCTAGTGTTGTCTGGCGCGGAGAAACCTACGAAGTCAAAGCAGGAAGGTTTGAGTTCAAATGAAAAATACCAAAGTGCTATTAGCCTTCCTTACGGCGGTCGCGACAAGCGCGACCCTCCCGTTGTTTGGCGTGGAGTTTGAGAATCCGCTCTTCCACATGGACTTCTCTGATCCCGACTTGTGCGTGGGCGGGGATGGGCGTGTGTATATGACAGCCTCGACGTTTGGCGGTCTGCCGGGGCTGCCGATTCTCGCCTCGAGCGATATGGTTAACTGGGACTATGTGGGCTATGCGCTGGAGAAGCATCCCTACCCAGAAGCGGTAGGGAGTCCTGAACATGGCAAGAGCGTCTATGCGCCGTCCATCCGCTACCGCGAGGCGACGAAGGAATATGTCATCTACTGGGGCGACCCCGACCACGGCATCTACCGCGTCGCGGCGAAGAATCCTGCTGGACCTTGGGGCGAGCCGCGCTGCATCGTTGAAGGATCGGGGATGATCGACGTATGTCCACTCTACGATGACGACGGCAGAGTGTATATCGTAAACGGCTGGGCTGGGAGCCGTGTTGGCATCAACAATCAACTGACAATCCGCGAACTTGACGCGGACGAGACGCGGGCGATAAGCGATCCGGC
>JAFYQC010000066.1 GCA_017547265.1 Kiritimatiellia bacterium
CCCGCAGACGGCGAGCGAAGTCGCGGACATACAGGCGGCCGTGTATTCCATAATGAGTTCCGAGGCCGAGGAACTGGCCGCTATCATCGAGGCAGAGAAGAAAGATGCAGATGAGTTCCGCCGTCGCCACGAGGAGCGCGCAGACAAGTTGCTGGAGCGCCGCCGCCTGTTGTTGAAGCGCGCTGGCTCCAACATCGAGGACATGACTCGCCGTGCGCTCGTTGAGCGTCCTGAGGATCCTCGCATGGCGCGCATGCGCAAGGAGTACGACGCGTTCCGCCAGCACTCCGAGAAGATGGCCCTCGAGTCCGAGCGCAAGATACGCGAGCTTTCCGACCAGCTCAGGACAAGCAGGGCCGAGACCGCGCGCGCCGCAGAGGGGATGCGCGACATCACGCAGCTGCGCGCCGAGATCGAGGATCTCAAAGCCCGTCTGCAGCAGCGCGAGAAGGAGCTTCTCGAGTCGAAGCAGGCGAACGAGACGCTTCGCCAGCAGCAGGCCACGAGCCAGCAGGCGCTTATGGCGCGTCTCGCCTCCCTCGAGTCGCCGTCGATCGGAACGGCCTCCACGCTTGCGACGAACCAGAGTAGGGAGGCGAAGCTAGTGAAGCTTCCCTCCTGGATGCGGATAGGGAAATGACGGCGCCTTTCCTCTCTCTTCTCGCGGTCCTATCGATATGGGACTATCCTGCGCGACAGCCGCAGCACGAGATGCTTCGCGCGGAGTTCGTGCAGGCGGTGCGCGCCGGCGACACGAAGAAGATGGAGGAATCGTCGAGAAAGGGCACCGAGCTTTTGCCCGACGATCCGACGTGGGCCTACAACCTCGCGTGTTCGCTCGCATACCGCGAGAAGCCGGACGATGCGCTTGACCAGCTCGAGAAGGCGATTGACCTCGGCTTTCGCGACGCTAGCACGATTGCGGTCGACAGCGACCTGAGGCGCATCTCGTCGAACCGCCGTTTCAAGGAACTCGTCGAATACGCGAAGGAGAGCGCGGAACGCCCGATCATGCTCGGGCCGCTCGCCGTCGCAGACGCGACGGGGATAGTCGGCGAGTCGCTTGCGCTTGGTGAGCAGAACATGCTTTGGGATTTTGACACCGGATGCTTCATTGCCAAGATGAAGCTTGCGCCTGGATTCGTCGACGGCAACTCGGGCGACCTTTACATGAACCGCGACGGCGGACACTCGCGCCTTGTCGTCACGAACTATCCCGGCGTCACCGAGGTGAAGCTCGACAAGGTCGGCCGCGAGAGAAGGATGGACCTAGACTTCCCGAACATACGCTTCCCATATCCCGCGTTCGGCAACTGCAGTCGCGCATATCTCGGCGACAGCTTCTGGCGCTCCATTCCGCGCGCGATGATGACGACGTCCGCGCGCAACCTTCGCACGATGGCGACTCTCTACATGGACAACCAGGTGTGGGTGTTTCCAGCGAACGCGGACTTCCCTCCGGTTGGCACGAACGGCGACGTGTTTGCGTCCGTCACGCCGTATTGGCTCGTCACGCAGGGCCGCAGCTGGAGCGACCAGTACTATCTTCGCGCTTCGCTCGACGCGAGCCGTTCGTTTAACCAGGCGGTCAAGCGCGAGATAGTGGGGCGGCATCTTCTCGCCCCGACGATTATGACTCTCATTAGGAAGTCGCTGAAGGGCGTGAAGGACGAAGACGACTATCTCACCGAAAAGGCCCATCCGACGTGCTTCCCGCCGAATGGTCTCGACCTCGTGCGGCTTAAGAAGCTCGCGGCGGACATGCGCGAACCAGCGATTCCGCCCGTCGTACGCATAGTGCGGTTTGGTGCGCCGGTGGACAAGAAGCCGGAAATCCCCGAGCTTACATACTTCACGCCTTTCGCCGCGGCATTCGTGCTGCGCTCGCCTGACGAGAAGCGCTCGTTTGCCTTTGTCGTAGACGGAGCTGCCGAGGTCGCCTATCGAATCGTTCACGATCCCGCAGGCGCCGCAAAGATCGAGGAGCAGAAGGGCGTCGCCGCGCTTGTGTCGATAGACCGCACGAAGCTATCGGGAACGACGCGCGTTGATCTCGCAGTGTTCGGGCGCAATCCCGGCACCGGCTGGGGAGCGCCGACCTACGTGTCCTTTTCCGTCGTCGACATGGATGCGCCCTACCACGATCCGGCGCTCGTGCCGCGTACGGAGGCGAAATGAAATTTGTCCTCGCTCCGCTCGCCGGCTTTACCGACGCGCCGTTCCGGCGACTTTGCTTTGAAGGCGGCGCTGATCTTTCCTACACCGAGATGGTTTCCGCCGCGGGGCTCGCGCACGGCTCGTCGCCGACGCGCCATCTTATGGAGACGATGCCCGGCGAGGGACCTGTCGCCTGCCAACTTTTCGGCTCACGCGAGTCCGATCTCGCCTTTGCCGCGCGCGAGGCGACGGCATGCCGCGCGGACGACGGCTCACAGCGCTTTGTCGAGCTGAATCTGAACGCCGGCTGTCCGATGACGAAGGTGACGCGCGAGGGCGCGGGGGCGAAGCTTGCGGAAGATCCGGAGAAGGTTTTCCGGCTTCTCAAGGCGATGGTAGAGAATACTGATCTACCTGTGACGCTGAAGACGCGGCTTGGGCCGCATCCGCGTCGCAGGACTGTGTTTGAACTTCTTGACGCGGCGGAGCAGGCGGGTGCAAAGGGGTTTATTCTTCATGCGCGCTACACTTCGCAGATGCATGGCGGCGAGGTGCATCTTGATGAGCTTGCCGAAGTCGTCAGCCGCGCGAAGATTCCTGTAACTGGCAATGGCAGTGTAGTAGACGCGAAGAGCGCGGCTGCGATGGCGGAGACGGGAGTAGATGCGATTATGGTGGGACGTGCCGCGCTTGCCGCCCCGGCGATTTTTGCCGCGCTGAAGGCGGGTAGCGCCGTGCAACGTGCGGCCTGCGGAGAGCAGAACGAGATCGTGCGGAAGCATCTTGGATATTTGCTGGAGTTTCGCAGGCGGCTTGCCGAGCGTTTCCCCCGCGACCATATTCCTTCCGAGGACGCGTTTGCGTCGGTGAAGATGCATGTCCATCTTTTCCGCTATTTCAACGGCCGTCCTGGCGCTGCGGCGCTTCGCGCCCGCCTCAATTCCGTCCGAACGCTTGCCGAGATACACGACGCAATCCAGAATTTCTGACCCGCGCCGCATCCGCGCGTTGCTGGCGGCCTATGCGTCAGATTTGCCGCGCTTCGCGGTATGGGGATTTGTGATATAATACGGCGTAGCCATGCCAGTGAATGTCCTTAACGCCGTGACGCAGCCGAGGCGCGGTTCCTCGAAAGCCGCGATTGCGGCCGTATTGCTCTTGCTGGCGCAGGGGGTGGTGGTTGGCGCCATTGCGTGGCATACGAACTCGGAGGGTCTTGAGCTTTGGATATCTGGAGGCATTGCCCTGTGCTGCATTGTTTCGGCCGTGGCGCTGGCAAAGAGGCGTGTCGCATTCCCGCTCGTGTTTCAAGGGTGCTTGATGCTTTTCGTCGGGTGGATTGTCATAGAGGGAATCTCTTACTTTACCAATGACAGGCACGGAAGTGTATGGGATTTCATGCTGGTCTTGTCGATGTTAATTGCCGTGTTGCTAATGGGGATAATAGCGCTCTTCCTTGTGCAGATGAAAAGCTCCCTGAAATGGTTCTCGGGCACTGCAATCGAGCAGGGGAGCGGTCTTGCAGAGAAGATTAAACGCGGCGTGTGGACGGTGCTGATTGCCGATGTCCTTTTGCTGGCGTTTGGAGCTTGTCTTGACTTGGACACGACAATATGGAGCAAGGGCGATCTTCCGGATGTGATTTTTATGTGCGTGTGCGAGGATGAGTTTCTGGATGATAAGTTTGTGATAACTGATTTTTTCGGAATTCCTCTGGGCGAGAAGGTCAATGTCCGTATTTGGGCGAAGATGTATGGCATCGAGCGTGTCGAAGAGCCTCGTTGCAGTCGCACTTTCTTGTCTGAAGATTCTGTCGCGTTCGGGGTTCCTGGGCCGTGGGAAGTGACCGAGCAGATCAACACGACCAACGGATGCGTGGAAGTCGTGTCCGCGAGCCGCGCTCCCATTGGCTACGAAGCCGTGTCGAATATGTTTGACACCGTCGGGCAACGCTTCTGGAGCGCGTTTGACATCAACTGCCAGCTTACGGACGACGGGTCGCCTTGCGTGGGCAGGTGGTCGGATGGCATCCAGACGGTCGAAATCGTCTCCGATGCGCAATCCCTCCGCATTTCCATCCGCCCAGAGTGATAAACAGTCGGGGACAGACCCCACGAAACCGTTGTAAATGGCATGTTTGCGCGTTGCTGGCGGCTTGCGCGTCGGATTTGCCGCACGGTTGCCCGAAACAAAGCCGCACACTGGAAGGCAAACCAGCACTGAACATCGCCAAGTAGTCAAATACAACGCGAAGCAAAACCCACAAGCACAAAGTAACAACGAGTAACCACGACTGCATTTACATTCGCACTTCTGAACGGAAATTTGCTATAATTTCCACGCTATGGAACAGGAAGAATCACCTAAGCTCGACCTCGGTTCGCTCGGGTCGTTTGACTTTACCCCAGATTGGGCGAAGAAGGACGCCGGAGTCACCGTAGGCAAGGTCCGCCCGGAGCGCGAGCGTCCGGCGTTCGGAGACAAGAAGTCGTTTGGCGAGAAGCGCCAGTTCGGAGATAAGCGCTCCTTCGGCGAAAAGCGCCAGTTTGGCTCGAAGAAGCCATTCTCGCGCGACGGCGACCGCAAGCCGTTCGGCCGCGGCCCCGCGCCCGAGCGCCAGCGACCTCTCGACGTCGACGTCAAGATTCTTCCCGAGACGAAGGCGCTTGGTACGATCATCCGCAAGCTCCAGCAGGACGCGCACGCCTACAAGCTCAAGGATCTCGCCTATTTCTTCCTCGACAACCCCGGCTCCGTCCTTCTCAAGATCACGCCCCGCGCCGCGGAAGGCGCGCAGGCGCAGCAGACGTTCTGCCAGTGCAAGGCGTGCGGCTTCGCTTCTATAAAGGAAGAGGATGTCGTGGAGCATGCGCTCTCGGCGCATCTCTCGGATTACTACGACTCGAAGGAAGTCGAGGTCGAGCCGCCCAAGGGCAACTTCAACTGCGTCGCGAAGTGCGGCCTTTCCGGCGAACTGCTTGGCCCGCCGAACATCCACGAGTTCAACGCCATTGTCAAGGAGATGATCCGCACGCGCTATCCCGACATGTCCGAGGAGCAGTATCGCTCGAAGATCGAGATGGTGCGCGATCCCGAGACTATTGAGGCGTGGCGCAAGGGCGCGGTGAAGAAGACGGTGTTCGTGCCGAAAGGCCAGGCCGAAGTCGAGGGCGTTGCGACGCTCACTCGCGAGCAGGCCGAGGGCGAGTTCCGCCGCACTGTCCTTCCGTCGCTCATTGACCGCCCGAAGAACCTCATGATCACGGCCGACGTCGCCATGAAGAGCCCGGTGAAGCCGCTCGTGTGGGCGGTGCGCGACGCGCTCGAACTTGAGCGCCGCTCGCCTTACAACATGTGCTTCGCGCTCAGGGGCGCGTTCCACCACCGCAAGCTCAACTTCTTCCGCGCGAATGATGCGCGCGGCCCCGAATTCGTCACGAGCGCCGAGCTCAAGGAATTCGACGCCGCGCACGCGATTCCGGAGCTCGCGGCCGTAGCGAAGTTCATCGCCGAGCATCCGTGCTGCGACAGGACCGAGCTCCTGACGGACGAGGGAACGATGCAGCATCTCCAGTGGCTCGTCTCCACGGGTCATGTCGTCGCATTTGCGAAGATGGGCGTCTACTCGGCTGTCGAGAAGTTCCCGAAGTACGGTCCGCAGTGGAAGAAGCGTGCCCCTAAGACTGCTGCGCCGCAGCCAGCAGCTGAAGCGGCACCCGCCGCAGAAGCGCCCGCTCCGCAAGCCGAAGAGGCGCCCGCCGCGCCTGCCGTAGAGGAAGCGCCTGCCGCACCAGTCGCAGAAGAGACGCCTGCCGCGCCCGAAGCCCCGGCAGCGCAGGATACAACAGTTTCAGAGAAGAAAGAAGAACCACAGAATGAAGCTCCCACTCAGTTGGCTGAATGACTACGTTAAAGTCGACGACATCGACCCCAAGGAACTCGCCGAAAAGCTGACCCGCGCAGGGTTGCAGGTCGAGGGCATAGAGACGGTCGGTGGCACGCCGCTTTCCGATTTGATTGTCGTTGCGGAAGTCCTGGAATGCGAGGCGCATCCCAATTCCGACCACTTGCACGTCTGCAAGGTGACTGACGGCAAGGATACGTTCCAGGTCGTGTGCGGTGCGCCGAACATGCGCAAGGGCATCAAGACCGCGTTTGCGAAGATCGGCGCGGCCATCCCGGAATTCCTCGACAAGAACGGCAATCCCGAGAAGATCAAGAAGGGCAAGCTGCGCGGTGTCGAGAGCTTCGGCATGTGCTGCTCTGAGAAGGAGCTTCACATCGGCGAGGGCAACGCCGGAATTATCGAGTATCCAGCCGAGGTCCCGACAGGCGCGCTCGTCCGTGATGTTGCGAAGCTCGAGAAGCCCGAGACCGTTTTTGACATTGAAGTGACATGGAATCGCCCCGATGCGCTTTCCATCGTCGGGCTCGCGCGCGAGTTCTCCGCGATCCTTAACCGCCCGCTTACGCTTCCACCGGTCGATTTCACCGAGTGCGACGTCGATGTGAACGACGAGGTAAAGGTCGTCGTCGAGGATGCTGCGCGCTGCCTCAGGTACACCGCGCGTGTCGTCACCGAGATGACGCCCGACGCGCCGAGCCCCTCGATTATGGCGAAGCGTCTCGAGCTTTGCGGTGTCCGCTCGCTCGGCCTTGCCGTCGACGTCACGAACTACGTGATGCTCGAGCTCGGCCAGCCGATGCACGCCTTTGACCACCGCACGCTCAAGGACCGCACGATCGTCGTGCGCGACGCGCGTGACGGCGAGACGATCAAGACGCTTGACGGCGTGGAGCGCAAGCTCGATCCCTCGATGCTGATGATCTGCGACGCAGAGCGTCCGAATGCCGTCGCCGGCATCATGGGCGGCGAGGATTCCGGCATTGCGCCCGGAACTACCTCCGTCCTTCTTGAGAGTGCGCTTTTCGAGCCGACTTCCACGAAGTTCACGGCGTCGAAGCTGGGGCTTGCGAGCGAGTCGAGCTACCGCTATATTCGCGGCGTCGACAAGGATCTCGCCGACTTCGCCTCGCGCCGTGCCGCTCATCTCCTTCAGAAACATGGCGCCGCAAAGATCGCGAAGGGCATCGTCGATGTCGACAACCGCCCGCAGCCGCTCAATCCCGATGTCACTCTCGACTTCGAGCGCGCGCGCCGTCTTATCGGAATTCCCGTCGGCAACGACGCGATGGTGTTTCTCCTCAAAGGTCTCGGGTTCGTGCCGCGCGGGAAGGACAACCACTTTGCCGCCGCGACTTCCGTCACGTTCGCTGTTCCGTCGTGGCGCTGGGACATTTCCGCCGAGGCCGATCTCGTCGAGGAAATCGCAAGGCTTTACGGTCTCGACAACATTCCCGACACGATGCCGTCTGCGCCGTCGATCTCGCCGCTTTCCGACGCGCCGTTCCGCGCGAAGTCGCGCGTCCGCGAGCTCTGCCTCGCGCTCGGCTTCACCGAGGCGATGCACTACTCGTTCCTTTCTAAGAAGGAGCTCGACGATTTCGACACGCGCACTGCGGACCGCCGCCTCGTGATCCCCGACCCAGTGTCTGCCGAGTATGGCGTTATGCGCGATTCGCTTCTCCCGCAGATGATGGGCTCGCTCGGGCGCAACGCCTCGCACCAGCTCGAGACTGCTATGCTCTTCGAGATCGGCAAGGTGTTCAACGTCGCGAAGACGCCGAAGGGCGATGTCCCCTGCGAGCGCGAGTCTCTTTCGCTCGGCTTCGTCGGGCCCGTCGGCCGCGAGGCCCTCAGGACGCGCGCGCCGCTTTCCGAGGAGGAGGCGGTGCTGTGGATGAAGGGTGTGGTGGACGAGCTTGTCGCGAAGCTCCACGCTGGAAAGCTGGAGTTCGAGTCGGCCGACCATCCCGCGTTTGCGAAGGGTGCTGCGCTCTCCGTGAAGCTCAATGGGCGCGCCATCGGCGTTCTCGGCGCGCTTTCGGCGAAGATGCGCCATCCCTACCGTCTCACGACGCAGATGGTTCTCTGCGAACTCGATTTGAAGCCGCTCATTAAGCGTGTGGACGAACTTGGCAGAGTCTCGCCCGTACCGCAGTTCCCGCTCGTCAGGCGCGACATCGCGCTTGTCGCGGCGAAGTCTGTTACGAACGCCGCTATCGAGAAGGTCATACGCGACAACGGTGGCAAAGAGCTTGTAAAGGTTACTCTCTTCGACGTGTTCAAGGACTCGCGCGCCTACTCGCTCGAGTTCCGCTCGGCGGAGAGAACCCTGACCGACGAGGAGGTCGGTAGGACATTCCAGCGGATCGTCGACGCCCTCAAGGCGACCGCCGGCATCGAGGTGAGGGAAAGTTGATTTCAAGGACGTGGGTCCTGTGTTGCACGCGGATTCAGCAGAAATTTCTTCGACCGACATTTTGAAAAGGGGGCAACCCCTACTTTGGAACGATGGGTTCCGGGGATTCTGTGCTACGGCAATGTGGGATCTTTTTAGCGTGAAGACGAAAATAGAGATGTTGTGTCTGGCCGCTCTGCTGTCGTTTTTGGCCGTGGCCGCTCCTGAGCCTGCCGCCAAGCGTGGTGCGTCGTTCGCGACTGTTCCAAAGCAGGCGCTCGTTGAGCTCAAGGCGACCGTCGGGAAGCCGTTCTCGGCTGGGCTCGTCTTTGTCAACGGCAAGTTCCTTGACCCGCCCTACAAGGTTGAGCGCTACGGCACCGCGCTTAGGATAAACGGAATACAGGTCACTAACGAGATCATTCCGTGGACTGAGTTCTTGAAGACGCAGGCTGGAGCCCGCATCGAGAAGGTCGATCCGCCGCCTGCCGCGGCTGCACCTGTGCAGGCGGAGGCTCCTGCCGCCGAGGAACCCGAGACCTCCGATTCGTCCATCGACGACATAGACGACCTCTTCGACGACGACCCAAAGCCGAAGAAGAAAGTTGCGGCTAAGCCCGCCGTGAAGCGACCGCCGAAAGCTGCGCCTCCGCCTCAACCTACGACGACCGTTGTCCTGGACGGCGAGTTCGCGCCCAACGACAAGACGAAGGCGATGGTGGCGCGCATAAACAAGGAGAGGACCCGTGTTGAGACCGTTCTTCGCAAGGGTGGCTGCTACTTCTTCGGCGTGCGCTATGCGCCAATCTCGGTCGACCGCATGCCGGCGGAAATGTTCTTGTCGTCGATCCCTGGGGTCATGAAGTCGAATACGGCATTCGAGCCGTTTTCCTCCGCCGCGCGTGCGAAGGGCATTACGTTCCTCTCTGAGGCCGTGTTGCGCGATCTATTCCGCAACCGCCTTGACTACATCCGTCTCATTGCCCGCGAGAAGGCCATCAAGGAGGAGGGCAGATGGGGAACGATACTTTAGCCCGCCCGCTGACGATACTCATTCCGGCCTATAATCCGGACGAGAAGCTGCTGGCGCTCCTTCCGAAGCTGAAGGAGCGCTTCGAGCATATCGTCCTCGTCAACGACGGTTCGGTGACGGGCAAGGACGTGTTCGAAAAGGCCGCGCCTCTCGTTGACGCTGTTTTAGTGCACGAGAAAAACCGCGGCAAAGGCGCTGCGCTCAAGACAGGTTTTGCGCACATAGGCGATGCGACCGACGTCATTACCGCTGACGCTGACGGGCAGCATACGCCCGAGGACATCGCGAAGGTGGCGGAGGGTCTCAGTCGCCACCGCGACGGACTCGTTCTCGGCGTCCGTTCGTTTTCTGGGAAGGTCCCGCTTAGAAGCCGTTTTGGGAACTGGTGGACGCGCTGGTTCTTTTTCCTGATGACTGGGCTAATGGTGAGCGACACGCAGACGGGGCTTCGCGGAATTCCCGCGGCGCTTGTGCCGCGTGTCGCAAAGCTCCCAGGCGAGCGCTACGAGTACGAGATGGCGATGCTAGCCGACGCGAAGCACCATCCTTCGCGGCCTCTCCAGATTCCCATCGAGACGGTCTATCTCGACGAGAACGCGACGAGCCACTTCAACCCGGTTCTCGATGCAATCAGGATTTATCGGTCGCTTTTCCAGTTCTGCATTTCGTCGGTTCTCTCGTTCCTTATCGACAATGGTGTCTTTGCCGCAGTGATGTGGGTGATGGCGGCGAAGGACACGCCGCGCCGCAACGACGTCCTTGTGGCGCTCGTGGCTGCGCGCGTCATCTCGTCGCACTTCAACTATTTCTACAACAGGTTTGTCGTGTTCCGTCGCGGCAACGTGCCGCGAAAGGGACCCCACCGCAGCTACTATGGCTATTTCGGGCTTGTTCTCGCGGTTGGCGCGGCGAGCTATGCGCTGACGGAAGGGTGCTCGGCGCTTCTCGACGTGCAAGGAGTGGCAATTACTGTGGTGAAGATTGTTGCCGACGCGGTGCTTTTTGTGGCGAGCTATCTTGTGCAGAAGAAGTTTATCTTCGCGCGTAGAAGCTGAGTCGTTCTGTTGTTATTTTTAACGCAGAGACGCAGAGTCGCAGAGAACGCAGAGGATGATGGGGTTACTGATCGGCTCTTCTTTTCTTGAAGAAGTCGACTAGGACGGCTTTGCAGCGTTCTTCGAGTATGCCGGAGACTATCTCCGGATGGTGGTTCATCCCCGGATGGCGCAGGATGTCGAATACGGTCGAGCCGCCGCGCTTCGGGTCTGAGACTCCCCACACCACGCGGTCGGGGCGCGCGAGCACGATTGCGCCGGCGCACATCGGGCAGGGCTCCTTAGTGACATAGAGCGTCGTGCCGGTGAGTCGCCAGTTTCCTTTTGCGTTGAAGGCGGCGGAGAGCGCAAGCATTTCGGCGTGCGCCGTTGCGTCGGCAAGCCCCTCGGTCTGGTTGTGCGCCCGTCCGAGGATACGCCCCTCGGCGTCGACGATGACGCACCCAGTCGGCACCTCGCCGTCTTCGGCGGCCTTCTCCGCCTCCCTAAGCGCCATCTCCATGTACTTTATGTCATCTGCATCCATTGCTGACATTATAGCACATTTGTGGTATAATGAGGGCATGGAGGGATGTTTAGATGGCTAGCGGCGTCAAACGTGTTGTAGCACTGATCTTCACTTGCATTGTTGTCGATGCATTTGCCACGGTTGTGTCTGAATCGGATGTGCGCAAGGCTGCGGAGGCTTTTGTCTCCACCGATGCAATCGGCTCGTCTTTACTGTCGGGCAGGAGCGTTGTAGATGTAAGTAAACGCGATATGCTGTGGATTGTTGTTCTTGCCCCAGGCGGGCATGTTATTTTCAGCGGCAGCGACCTTGTCGATCCGATCGTCGGATTTTCGAAGAATGACTTTGCCGAGCCGGACCCCGAGTCTCCCGCGTTCGCCGTACTCGAAGGCGCGGACGCTTCCGTTGTCGCCGCAGAAGCGCAGGGCGACGGAACTCGCCACGCGCGGTGGACGAAGCTCCTGGGCGGAGGGGCGACGAAAAGCGGCTTGCTTAGGGCGGACAATCCGTCAAGCGGTGCGGTGGTAGTCGAGCCGTTCCTGGGAGAGCATTTCGATCAATGGCAGCCGTACAACGACTATGCTCCGGTTTATGAGCCAGACGAGGCCTACGAGCCATATCGCGGACGTTGTCCATGCGGATGTGTGGCGACTGCAGCTGCGCAGGTATTTCACCACTTCAAATGGCCGGCGAGAATCGACAGTACCATTACGTATGACCACACGTTTGTAAATGGCAACGGTGTTGACAGCTCTTTCCCGATCCGCTTCAATGGCCACGAGCCTGTAGACTGGGACGCAATATCTAATACATACTCGGTCTACTGGAGTGACCCTCGAGGAGTTCAGACCGAGGCTGTGCGGTATCCGATTGCGCGTCTGCTTCTATGGTGCGACGTATTGGCGAATATGTTTTTTGAATGGGACGGATCGAGCGCGAACTACGAGGATATCGCCCGTAACGTGTCGGATTGGTACACGCCAGGCCGATGGGTTAGCGTGGGCGCATCAGCCGACTATTCGCAGGTCGTCGCCGACCTTCAGGCGGGAATTCCGCTGCAGGTGGGTCTTGATGAACACGAGGTGGTCGCGCATGGCTGGGCGCAAGACGGAACATCCAAGTACATCTACCTCAACTACGGCTGGGGCGGCGACAATGACGGCTACTACAATATGGACAACTCGACGATTGATCTCGATATCCAGGAAATCTTTGTTGAGCACTATCCGCGCGCCAAGCCGCAGATAGACCCACTGCCGAGCGTCTGCGACACGAACCTGACGCTACGCTGGCATTTCCCCGACTTTTATACCAACAAGCTTTCTGTTTTTACGGTGTCGCTCCGGAAGACGGCAACCGAAACGACGACGGTTTCCGAGAACTTTTCAGTCCCGAATGGCGTAGTGTCTGGCGATGATGATATATTTAAAGTGGGGACTCATAGCAAGGGATATGACGGGAAACTTCTTTATTGTGTTTCCGCCTATTCGGATGGGCAATATGCGATCGTGAATTCAGCGTATTACACATTTCCGGAAGTTTACACGTTGACTTCAGCGTCTGAGCTTACGCTTAAGCTCCGTAGCTGCTACGCGCTCAGCAACGTATTCGAAGTACAGGCTCGATTCAACGGGGGTGAGTGGACTACCATTATGTCGCCTTCTTTGTCTGCGACCGGCGATTCTAAATGGGGGACGGAAATGCTTAATCTAGGCGACCACGGCGGCGAGACTATCCAACTGCGGTTTTACAAGGCATATACCGGCGGTAGTTGCTATACTGAACAAGATTGCATATTTGTAGATGACGTAGTGTTGACCGATGTCCTCCCGCAAGGCTCCGCGGTGACGCAAGACGTATCTGCGTCCGCGCGTTCTTACTCGTTCAACGGGCTTGAGGATGGTTCTACCTATTCGTTCACCGTCACGCCGGTTATGTCTGGGGCGCTTGTGGCGGCAGAGGCGTCTGATTTCGCCGTGACAAGGACTGCGGGAGAGATGCTTGTTCCCGTTGAAGGGGAAGTGACGAACGTTTCCACTAACTCAGTGTTCCCCGCCAATGATGCTGGCGTTCAGTGGTCATATGTGGGAAGTGTTACTAATAGTTGCAATGTAAGCAGTGTAGCTAAAGTGACGAATTGTTGTGTCTCTGCTCAGCTTACAGGAACGCTTACTGAAGACTCCCACCTCATTTTCCAATGGAAGGGCACGGCAGCAATTTCAAGTCGCTATAATACCAGCAGATATGACACTTTGAAGGTTTCTTATATCAACGAGAATAATCAAAGTACGGTGTTGCATACGGATACAAATAAAAGTATCATGGACGCGGCACGTACATGTGACGTAGATCTAAGTGCATATAAAGGGCTTAAGGGCGCAATTAAGATTGAATTGACTACAACAAGAGCCAAAGCTTATTTGAGATATGGGGATTTAACTATTCAGCATCCGTGCCTCACTAACATCTGTGCCCAGTTGCAGGTCTATGAGAGTCGACTGGTCCCCGCGCTCGGGATGCCCGAGATACGCTCCGTTTCCTCGGTTTCGGAAGGGTTCTATGGCGAGTGCGGGACGAACACCTCCGCCTTTACTGTCATCTGCTCCAGTTCGGTGGAATCGCTCGAGGCGCGTCCGAGCCATCTGTCGCTTGTGCGCGACGAAGACGTGACGGTCACTAAGACCGGAGCCGGGACATTCAACGTTTCCATTACGCCTAGCGGGGTCAACGAAGGAAACTTGCGTTCGCGCATGATCCTCACTCTCGTCGGGACGGACGCGAACGGCACGAAATGCTACAAGGATATCTCTCTTCGCTTCTCGGAGGTTGCGCAAGTTATATCGGACGTGGTCGTTTCTGCAAGCACGTCCGGCGGCGAGTCGTATTCCGTGGTGGTACCGTACTCGTGGATCGAGGGCTATGGGCTTGCATCCGAGGGAAGCGGCGCGGCGGCCCACGAGGCCGCGGTGTCGGCGACCGCCGATGCCGATTCCGACGGGCTTCCCAACTGGGCGGAGTACGTGTGTGGCACGAGCCCGACGGATCCGGCTGAAAAGCTTGTCGCACTCATAACGATGGTGGACGGCGAGCCGGTGGTTACGTATTCGCCGGGAGACTCGCAGATGGCGGCTGGTTTCAAGGCGGTAATCAAGGGTACGACTGATCTTGCGGCCGCGTTGTCCACATGGGAAGTAGTGACGGATACGCGTACGTCAACTTGCCGCTTCTTCCGCGTTGAGATTGTTCCCGACGACTGAAGGCAAGAGCCATGGAGAAATGCCTCTCTGAGACAATAGCAGTGGTGCTTTGCGCGCTTTCCGCACTTGGCGGAGAACAGCTGATGAACTTGCCGCCGCCCGAGAAAGGCGGGCGCTTCAAGACGCCGACGGATCTAGTGTGGCCAGAAAAGCCGGGCGATGCGGACGTGTGCCTGTGGTCGGGCGACAGGTTCGCCGCGTGTTCCATCACCATCGACGATAACTGCAAGCCAGACCACGGGTGGTGGCTTAAGCTTTCCGAGGAGCTCGGCATCAAGCTTACGTGGTTCGTGATCACCGACCATTGCGTGCACAAGAGGAATGCCGGTTTCAACGGCACATGGGCGGACTGGCAGAAGCTCGCGGACGCCGGTGGCAAGGGCCATGTGCAGATGGTGGCCTTCGGCGAGACGCAGGAAGAGCCGAAGTGGATCCGCGGCAACAAGGCGCTCAAACGCGGCTGGAACATCGTCCTGTACCACTTCGTGCACGCAGGGCGAACAGACGATGACAGGGAGAAAAACGCCGCTGTCGCAGAGAAGGAGGTTCGCTACATCGCGTCTCTCAAGGACGAGCGCCTCTGGGTGTGCCGCTTCGACGATGCCGCGAAGTACGGGCAGGAGCGCGACTCCGCGACGCTTACGAGCGCCTTGAAAGGCGACAAGGTCGAGTTCACGCTGACCGACCGCATGAAGGATGACATTTTCGACTATCCGCTCACCGTCAAGGTTCGTCTCCCCGACGGCTGGAAGTCCGCGAAGGCGACGCAGGGCGGGAAGCCCGTCGCAGTGCGTTTCGTCTCTCACGACGGCGCTCCATATGCGCTTGTCGAGGCAGTTCCCGACAAAGGATCGGTCACGGTGGTCAGGGGTCAGTAGTTGACTAATCAACCTGATGTTGTCATCTTGCGTCTATCCCAGTTTGTCAAATAGAAAAGACACTCTGTAGATAACTTGGTGGTTTTTGATTTGCCA
>JAFYQC010000007.1 GCA_017547265.1 Kiritimatiellia bacterium
CAAGTCGGGTGAGCCCATTAAGTATGCCGCCGCGCTTGGTGTCGCATGGAGCGTCGGCTTTAAGGGCAATTACGACTACCGTGAAATTGTGAAGGGCAATGCCAATGGGAATACATCGGCTACTGACGGCGACACGCAAAAATACGCCTTCCGCCTTGATGGTAGACCCATTGATTTTTCTGTTGCCGCCGACGACGGCACGACCCATCCACAGTAGTCTTGGGGCAAGCAAAGGAGCGATAAATGCAAAAGCCATTGATTACGCTTGTTGCTGCAACGATGGTGGTGTTTGCAGCCAGCGCCGACACGGAAATTGTCGACGGCATCGAGTGGACCTTTGTGCGCAGTGCCGGGGAGTCGTCCATTTTCAATTTTTCCTACAGCTCCGCCATACCCGCTGATACGTCGGGCGCAATCGTCGTCCCGTCAACGCTGGGAGGATGTCCCGTGACGGCCATCGGAGACCTTGCGTTTGCCGCTTGCAGCGGTTTGACGAGCGTGATGATACCTAACTCCGTGACGCGCATTGGCGATAGTGCGTTTGTTGCTTGCAGCGGGCTTGCAAGCGTGACTATACCCGACAGCGTGACTAGCATAGGTAGATATGCGTTTGCCGCTTGCGGCGGCATCAAGAGCGTAACGGTGCCTCAGAGCGTCTGCTCCGGGCAACTGGCGACTGTGTTCCCTTCCTCGTATCAGGCGATAACCAACGTCGTCGTCTCCGACGGTGTTACGAGCATTGGAGACAATGCGTTTTCTGGGTGTAGAGCACTTGTGGGCATGTTGATACCTGATGGCGTGACGAGTATCGGGGAGGGAGCATTCAGTGGCTGTAATGAAGCACTCTACGACACGACGACGATCCCTGGCGTTCGACTGGTGGATGGCTGGGCGGTCGGTGGCACTGATGACCTTGCCGGCGACTTGAGCCTGGTCGATGTTCGCGGCATTGTGGATTATGCGTTTGAAGAATCGTATTATCTAACGAGCGTTGCAATCCCCGTCGGTTTGCCGGGCATCGGCGAGGGGGCCTTTTGCCTCTGCGAGGGATTGACGAATGTGACAATCGGCTCGGGTGTGACATGCATCGGAGCGTTCGCGTTCTATGGTTGTGCAGGTCTCCGCGAGGTGACGATTCCTGCAGGGGTGGCGAACATTGGGGATGGAGCATTTTCCGATTGCAGTGGATTGACGAACGTCGTTTTCGCAGGGAATGCACCGTCCGCCGAGGATTCGGCCTTTGGATTCGTTGGACAGGATTGCATCGCCACGGTTTTGCGGTCGTCGACTGGCTGGGGCGTAGAAGAGGGGGCGCAGTGGCATGGCCTGACAATCGTGTATTCCGACGGGGCCGATGACGGATTGGTCTTTGAGGTTGTTGATTTTGCAGTAGAGACGGAGGTGCGAGGGAACGTTGTCGTGAGCCGTATGATCGTCGGTGTGATCGCGAAGGACGGCGATCAGTCGGTCCAAGGGGATGCTGGGAGAGTCGCAGAGATGTTCGAGGCGACGAGCGACTTCGGCGACTGGGACGGCGCGGCGAAACTGACGCCGATGGTCGAGGTGTTGGAAGGCGACGGCGCCACGATGCGCTTCAGGGTGACGCCCGGCGACGGCACGGCCTCAAGCGCGTTCCTGCGGATACGGAAGTAGACAATAAAGGCCAAGGGAGGGTTAGTCATGTTTTCATTGATCAATTCGCTGTTCACGCCGCTCAAGGCGTTCTGCCAGCTGGTTCTTAACATGTTTGTGCGGATGTTCCCGCGCGGCGTGCTGTGGAACCTCCTCGGACTGGTGGCATTTGTCGTGGCGATGGCGGCGGCGTTGTACCTGCTTGTGCTGATCCTTCGCAAGTTGCATTCCGGCGACTATATGCGGCAGGTCACATGGCCATATACAATCAACTATGTCGTATTGGGTGCGGCGCTTGGAATCGCGGGTCTTGTCAATCCTGTCGACGACGAGTGGAGGACGATTCTCTATGTCGCGTTTGCCGGCTGGACTGCTATTGCGCTGCTGCTGATGGTGCGGAGAATTTTCACTCTTGAAACCCCGCCGCACTCAAAGTTATTTTACCTTGTCATTGGCTTGGCGTATTGTGCGGAGATGCTGGTCATCGGGATGTTTTCGATCTTGATTGTCTATGCAGCGATTGCCGTCGTTGCCATAGTCGTCGTAGGGCTAGGGGTTGTTGCAGGGGGGATGAAGTCGATGTTCCCGCAATCCTCTGGCGGCGGTGGCGGTAGAACGGCGTCGCGGCGCGAAGCCACTTTGGATGACGGAACCAGGGTCGTTGAAGAGGGGATTGGCTGGAGAGAGGTCGGTGGTTCCAGAACATACAACGAGAATATGGATGGAACTCTTTCAAGGACATCGTAACGAAGAATACCCCATGTGCTCCTGCCGTGTCAAGCGTGTTCCTGAGGATAAAAAGAAGTAGGAAAGGATCAAGCAATGGAACTAAACTACACAGTTGAGAAGAGCGAGAAAGAAACGGTCAAGCTGTTTCTGCGTCGGCGAGGGTTTCTGAACGTCTTGCGAGTCGGAGTGGCAGTATTGGCGGTATTCTGGCCAGTCGCATGTTCTTTCTGCGCGATTGCTTTAGTGGATGACATCGGGAGCATCATCGGAATCACAGTCGCTGGTGTGCTTGTGTTGTGTCTGTGCTTTTGGGCTTTCGACAAGTGGCTTACAAACGGCCCTAGACATGCTTACCGCCAACGTAAGACGCACAAAGTCGAGTATCGGCTGACTGACGATGTTCTTGCTTTTACCATCGGGGAAACGTCGTTTTCGTCGCCATGGAACAATGTGGCGAAGAAATTCAAACTCTACAGCGACGCGCTGATCCTGTTCGGCAAGGACCTGCCGTTTGAAGCGCAGTGTATTCCAGATTGGCGCGGCCACGGCGTGGGGCGGAATGAACTTGTTGCCGCATTGGATAAGGCTGGGTTGAAGAAAATCTGGAAGAAACGCTTCAAGATCCTTATTGGGCTTGCTGTGGCGCCCATGGTGTTGGCGGTGTTGCTTACAATCTACTTCTGCATTGGTGGAATCGAGTGGGGTGACTGGACGATTCCAAACGAGTCTGCGTTGCGGCTTGAGCTGCACGAAGTGCCAGATGAGGAGAATGCCTATTTGGCGTTTCAGGCTTTGACAAATCTCTATCACGTCGCAGAAGGTGATTGGAACTCAGGGGAGGTTTCCGACAAAAAATTTGTAAGCCTATACAAGAATCCGTTCTTTTCAGAAGGGGACGATGAATCCATGGAGGCGTGGTCCGCCATCCGCGGCGATCCTTCTTCGCCAGGTCGTGCTGCGAGGATTCTTGCCGACAACGCGAAGTTCTTTGAAGGCTTCCGAAAGTCGTTGTCACTTAAAGGTTATGCAGAAGCTGACAAGAGGCGGGAGGACGCAAAAAGAAAAAGTGAAGGCAAGAACCCGTGGATATCCTATTTGCCTCTTTACAAGCCATTCATTGACTTTGCGCAACTTGTCGCGTTTAGGTCGCAAGTTGCAATAGAGAAAGGTGACATTGAACCTGCCGCTTCCGATATAAGCGAAATACACTCTTTGGGGCAACTTGTTATGGCTAATGGAGAATCGCTTGTAACATATCTTGTCGGAGCTTTGATTGAGAAAATTGCCTTCAAGAAGATGTGCGATGCTGTGGCATTGGGCAGCGCTACTGACGAGATTATTGAGCGGTTCGGCAAGATGGTCGCCGTGAGCGAGGCCAATGCACCCTCGGCCTGGGAGCGAGCGCTAAAGACAGAGATCGCAATGCATTTTGAAGGTGTAGAATGGGCGTGTAATCATCCAGATTTTGTCTTTAGTTGGATGCTTAATGCTTACATTCTCGATTCGTTGGATACTTCGCCTTCACGTGCGGGGCGAATGCTATCCAATTGGCCTGGGTTCGCCAAATTTGCCTTTCACCGTCGCGAGATGCTATATCGCCAGGCCATGCTTGATCGCGCTATGCTTGCGGGCGATGATGACCTGACGGAAATGATTTTGCGCGAGATTCCTCGCAGTATATTCCTGCCAAATTGTGTAGGCAACAACATGATTTCCGGGACATGTCCTATTTTAAGTCCGTTTAGTAAAGAGGGCAGTCTGAACCGTCTTCGTCCGCGTCTCGTACTCGCCTCGGAGAAATGGCGCAGGGCGCATGGTGGTGAGAACCCGCCGTCGCTTGAAGCGCTCGTTCCTGACTATCTTGCCGCCGTCCCAAGGGATCCGTGGAGCAAGTCTGGCGAGCCCATGAAGTACGATGCAGCGCTGGGTGTGGTCTGGAGCATTGGCAAAGATGGCAAGTACGACTATCGTGAGATTGCGAAAGACCTTTCCGCGACTGGAAACAAGGCATCCATTTACGATGACACGCAAAAATATGCCTTCCGGCTTGGTGGTAAACCGATAGGCTTTGGCGATGGCAATGTAATTAAAGAGGGGAGCAAACAATGAAGAAACTTATGATGTGGATAATGGTGGCTTGTGTTCTTGGAATTGCGGCAATAACCCAGGGATGTTTGGTTCAGTGTGTGACAGAATCAAGATACGCGGACGAGCCAATGCATGTATTGGCGAATATTCGTACAAAAATTGGTCTGTATCAATATGAAAAGGATTTGCTTCCTTGTATTGCAACAAACGAAGTCGAAAATGGATATGATACAGGCAAGGTCGCTAGTCCCCAAGTAGAGACGTGGATTTCTGTTGATTCGAAAACTGCGACAAGACCATCGGCGGATCATGCAAACGCGTACTTGTACAGAATGGCGTCTTGCCCCTTGCCAAGAGGCGAGCCATCCTTCAATGGCTTGGCGGTTTCCGATCACGAATCAGGAAGAGTTTCTAAGAAGGTGCATTTCGGGGCTCTTGTTGACATTGACAGCCAAGATCTTCGTGGCAAGTATTCGAATCCCAGGCAGTTTCAGTATTTGGTAATGAGGAACGGAGATGGGTGTTTTGCATATTTTGCCGGATGTTTTGGTGATGGCAATGTATTGCCTAATGGAACTGGCTATGCTGTATGCGAAATCGTCTCACATAAGCCAATGGGCAAATATAGGGGTGTCTGGGAGCGCTATGTTCCAAAGGGACACCGTCAAATTGGTTTCGCTACTGCCGACCCTAAGGCGGTGACCGATCCAAAAAGTTGGCAAGGTTGCCATGTGCCAGAGAAATCCTTATTCGACAATATGTCAGATAAAGACAGATTGACGAAACTTGTCAAGCAAATGGAGGAATACGGCTGGAAGTTCAACTGAGCTGAACTTTCCCCTTGAAAGGAGCAAGCAATGGAGCTGACATATACAGCAGAGAAGAGCGAGAAGGAAACTGTTAGGCTGTTCCTTCGCCGATGCGGGTTTCTCAGCGACTTGCGCCTGTGGTCTGCAATCCTGTCGGTGGGTTGGCTGGTAGGGTCACTTTTCTGTTCGTTTGGGTTAGATGGGCCTTTATGCGGTCTTGGCCAGGGTCTAATGATCGCGCTTCCTGGGACAGGCATCTTCCTTTTCGGCTTCTTCATCCTCGACAGGATTATCATTCAGACTCCGCGACGTGCCTATCGCCAGCGCAAGACGCATAAGGTCGAATATCAGTTGACGGACGATGCACTAGCCTTTAGCGCTGCGGAGACACAATTCTCTTCGCCATGGAACGAGGTGGCAAGGAAGTTTAGGGTTGATAAAAAGGCCATTTACCTGTATGGCAAAAAACTGTCGTTTGAGGTGCAGTGCATCCCAGACTGGCAAGGGCACGGAGTGGAGCGGAAGGAACTCGTTCTCGCGTTGAAGAAGGCAGGATTGAAGAAGGCCATGAGTGGGCGCCTCAAGTTCCTAATTTGGCTTGTTGGCGTCCCAATTGCGCTGGCGGTGCTGCTTACGATCTATTTCTGCATTGGTGGAATCGAGTGGGGCGACTGGACGATCCCTGACGAAACGGATCTGCGGCTTGAAGTGCGAGAGGTGCCAGACGAGGAGAATGCATATCTGGCGCTACAGGCTTTGACAAACGTCTATCATGTTGCTGAAGGCGATGATGAATCTGCTGAGATATCA
>JAFYQC010000067.1 GCA_017547265.1 Kiritimatiellia bacterium
GACAACCCTGCTGCCACTCAAGGCGGGCGCAAAAGCGGCGAGACGCGCACCGTCACGCTTCCGGGCGGTGCGAAGATGGAGATGATATGGTGTGCGCCTGGAACGTTCCAGATGGGAAGTCCGCCCGGAGAGCAGGGCCGCATATCTAACGAGACGCTTCACTCGGTTACGCTCACACGGGGCTTCTGGCTCGGAAAGTACGAGGTAACGCAGAGCCAGTGGGAGAGCGTGATGAGGAGTAACCACTCGCGGTTCAAGCACAGGGACAATCCGGTCGAGAACATCTCCTGGCATGACTGCGAGGCTTTCATAAAGCGCGTCGGGCCGGCGTTCGGCGGGAAGGCGCGCCTACCCACCGAGGCGGAGTGGGAATACGCCTGCCGTGCGGGCAGCAACACGCCGTTTTCCGGGAACGGAGTCGTGTCGGAGGTGGCATGGTACGACGAGAACAGCGAGCACCAGACGCATGAGGTGGGGAAAAACAAGCCGAACGCGTGGGGGTTCTACGACATGCACGGAAACATCCTCGAGTGGTGCTCGGACTGGTACTCGGAACCGAAAGGGGATTCGGTCGACCCCAAGGGGCCGCCGTCCGGATCGTTCAAGGTGCTGCGAGGAGGTTGCTGGTTCTTCTTGGACAGCGACTGTCGCTGCGCATACAGGCTCAAACGCGAGCCCAACCTCCGCAACTGCATATTCGGCTTTCGTGTCGCGTGCTTCGACTTCGGCGACATGCCTTCAGCCACATCCATTCAGCAAAAATGAAGAACCTGATTCCGATCCTGCTCGTTGCCTTAGCCGTGTCCGGCTGCCAGTCGCCGTACGACTATATGGAGAATTGGCTCATCCGAGAGGATGCCGTGCGCCCGTTCGCCGTTGCAGTTGACATCTTGTACGTCCAGGATAGGCTGTACTTTAGAGCGGAGTTGTTGCCCGAAATGCAGACTCTGGCGATGGATGCAGTGGGGAGAGGGAAGTTCGCAGGCTCTGCCCGCGTGTTCTCGCCCCTCGTCACCAGCGAGGAGGACGTCGAGAAGGCCGTGAAGTGGTATCTGAAGCATCATAATAGCTCCAGTAGGCCGTTCGTGCTGATCGGAGAGGGAGAGGGTGGCTCGCTTTTGAAGGCGTACGCAGAGAAGAACGCCGACTGGCTCAATAAGAAGGGGCTCGTGGCGAGCTTCTTTACTCCGCTGCCGGACAAGGAGTTTGTCTCGGATGAGATGGTTCGCACGATAAAGAGCCGCGCGGCGGAAGTGCGTTATCGCAGGCAATGGGGCAGGGAGATGCCCTAGGGGATGCTCGTCGGATGAGCGAATCTCAAAAGGACTGGCCTCGGGTAAGCGTCCTCGTGCGGGCGTACAACGACGAGGCGCTTGTCGGAAAGACGCTTGAGGGAATATTCTCGCAGTGGCTACGTCCGTTTGAGGTGATTGTGTGCGACGACAACTCGAAGGACCGCACGCGCGAAGTCGCTGCGAAGTTCCCCGTGAGGTTTGTGGAGCGTCCGGGAGGCCCGTACAAGCCGGGGCGCACTCTGAACGCGCTCGTGCGCGAGGCGAAGGGTGATATAGTCGTATTCAACAACTCGGATGCGATTCCGTGTGATTCGCACTGGCTTGAGGAGCTTGTGCGTCCGCTCCTTGCCGAGAAATTCGCGTTCACGTTCGCGAACCAGTTGCCGCGTCCCGATGCGACTATGCTCGTAAAGAAAGATTCCGAACGCGCTTTTGGCGACGGGAAGGTTCAGTCAACGTGGAAGTTCTTCTTCTCGCTTGCGAGCTCTGCGACTTGGAGGCAGAACCTCATAGACGTGCCGTTCTACGAGGAAATACAGTATTCCGAGGACGTCGAGTGGACGTGGCGCAACTCGCGGCGGAAGGACGACCCAGTAAAGATTGTCTACTGTCCTGATTCGCGGGTGGAACATTCACACAACTACACGCTTCGCGAGCTGGCACGGCGTTTCCGCGGCGAAGGTGCCGCGGATCGCGGGATATTCGGCGACTCGCCATCGCTGATGCGCGAGCTTATGGGCGCGGCACGCGAGACCTTGCGCGACTTCGCGTATCTCCTGCCACGTCCCAGGGGATGGCTTGAAATCCCGCTTGCTCCAGTCCGCCGTCTTGTCCAGCGAATCTCGCATTGGAAGGGCATGCGCCAATGAAGATACTTGTCTATCTTGAAAAGTCGGCGGTGCGCGGCGGGATAGAGATCTTTGCCGAGCGGCATGTCGCGCGGCTCCGCGCGGAGGGGCACGAAGTGGATGTCCTCTCATCCCCGTTCCCCGACTATGACGAAGTCATCGTCCACAAGTGCTCCGACGTCGCGACGCTCGAGAAGTTTCCGCCGGAGAAGACTGTCTACTACGTACACGACCACGAGCCGATATGCCCGCGTGGCTATGCGTACACTCCGCTTAAGCACAACTGCACCCGTGCCGGGGGCGTATGGCCATGCCTTTTCTGCGCGCCCGCCTGTCGGTCGTGGAAAGCGGCGCTTGGCCGCGTCTTTACGCAAAGGCGGCGCATCGCCACGATGTCGCGGTTCAAGAAGATCGTCGTCATATCCGAGTTCATGAAGTCGCGCCTTGTCGCGAACAAAATCCCTGCGGAAAAGATCGTCGTCGAACCGCCAGTAATCAGGACTGTCGTCGCTGGCAAAACCGTTCCCCATTCCACATTCCCCGTTACCCCTGTAGATCTTCTTTACGTTGGTCAGCTGATTCGCGGGAAAGGTGTTCATCTGCTTCTCGAGGCGATGGCCAAGATGAAGTCCTCTCGCACTCTGGACATCGTCGGTACCGGCAATATGGAAGGGGAACTTAAGGCCCTTGCGGAACGCTTTGGGCTTAAGGGGCGCGTCCGCTTTAACGGCTTTCAAGATAGCCCACAGGAGTGGATGCGCCGCGCCGCATGCGTGGTCGTGCCGAGCTTCTGGCAGGAACCTTACGGACTCGTCGCGGCCGAGGCCGTTGCGCTTGGGCGTCCTGTCGTAGCATTTGCGATCGGAGGGCTCCCGGAGGCGTGCCAGGGCAAGGCGACGCTCGTCCCGCCTGGCGACGTTGATGCGCTGGCAAAAGCATTGGAGAAAGAACAGCTCGATGAGTAACAAGGTTAAAGTTTTTGTTTTCGTTGATGCGCTTGGCTGGGAGCAAGTCGAGAAATACAACTTCCTCAAAGACCTCCTGCCGTACCGCCGCAAGATTGAGATGCAGTTCGGGTACAGCTGCACCGCGATCCCGACGATACTGACTGGAAAGCGTCCTGACGAGCACGGGCATCTTGCATTCTACGACTGGGCTCCCGGGAAAAGCCCGTTCAAGAAGATGCGCTTCCTCGCGCCGCTTTTGCGTCCTCGCTCGTTCTGGCGCCGCGGTCGTGTTCGCCACCAGCTCTCAAAGCTCATAAAGAAACTGTATGGATTCACCGGCTACTTCCAGCTCTACGGAGTGCCTGTCGAGCGTCTTCCGAAGCTCGACTACTGCGAGAAGAAAGACCTCTTCGTCCCTGGCGGTCTTGCCCCCGTAAAGAACCTCGCCGATGTCTGGGGCGAGCAGGGGTTCAAGTACCATATCTCGAACTGGCGGCTGTCGGAGGACGAGAACTTCCGCCGTGCCTCGGAGCTTTTCCGAAAGGGCGAAGTGGATCGCGCGTTCGTGTATTCTGCCGCGTTTGACGCCCTGCAGCACGACAATGTCGGTCGCGACGAGGTGCTTCGCCCGAAGGTCGACAAGTACGCTGGCACCATCCGCTCTCTTTACGACGCGCTTGTGGCGGGCGGACGGCCGTTCGAACTCACCGTGTTTTCCGACCACGGCATGACGCCGCTTCGCGGCACCGCCGACGTTCCTGCAGCTCTTGCGAAGACAGGGCTTATCTGGGGCGAGGACTATGCGAGCGCGATTGACTCCACCATGGCGAGGTTTTGGTGGCTCAAGGACGGCGCGAAGGAGAAAGTGCGCGAGGCATTTGCCGCGTTCCCCGGGCATTGGCTTAGCGAAGACGAGATGCGCCGCCACGGGATATGGCGTGAAGACGGCAAGTTCGGCGACGACATCTTCCTTGCGGACGCGGGTGTGCAGTTTGCCCCGAGCGACATGGGCGTGAAGCCCCTGAACGGCATGCATGGCTTCGACCCGGCCGACAAGGATTCCTGCGCCGCATGGCTCTCGACTGTGCCGGTGCCCGATTCCGTCACGCGCGTGTGTGCGACTACTTCCCTGTAATGACGGCCATCGGGTAGACGCCAAGCCATGTGCCTTGGCCAAGTTTAATTGACACGGTGATGCATGATATGATAGGATACGGCGCAACATGATCTGCGATACTATTCTTGACGCAATGGGCCATACGCCTCTCGTGCGGCTAAACCGCATGACGACGCCTGACATGGCCGAAGTGCTCGTAAAGTTCGAGGCAATGAACGTCGGTGGCTCCATCAAGACGCGCACCGCCTGCAACATGATACGCGACGCCGAGGCGCGCGGGCTTTTAAAGCAGGACTCTGTCATCGTCGAGCCGACGAGCGGCAACCAGGGAATTGGACTCGCCCTCGTTGGTGCCGTGAAGGGCTACAAGACGGTGATTGTCATGCCCGACAGCGTGAGCGAGGAGCGGCGCAAGCTCGTGCGTCATTATGGCGCCGAGGTGATACTCGTCCATGACGCTGGAAACATTGGCGATGCTATCGCGGAGTGCTGCGCCATTGTTCAGCGCATGGCGAAGGAGAACCCGAAGGTCTTTGTTCCCGAGCAGTTTTCGAACCCTGCGAACCCGGCAGCGCATCGCCACGGAACAGCGCTTGAAATCATGGAGCAGGCGGCGCGTCCTATCCACGGCTTCTGTTCTGGAGTTGGAACTGGCGGAACCCTTAGCGGCATAGGCGAAGTGCTGAAGGCGCAGAATCCCAGCATAGAAATCTGGGCTGTCGAGCCGAAGAACGCCGCGATCCTCGCAGGAGGTACGGTCGGCACTCATCTCCAAATGGGCATTGGGGACGGGCTTATTCCTGACAACTTGAACACGCAGATATACTCCCACATCTGCGTCGTCACCGACGAGGAGGCGCTTGGCTGCGCGCGCGATCTCGCGGCGAAGGAAGGGCTTCTCGCCGGCATCTCCGCCGGAACGAACGTCTTTGCCGCGCTGAAGCTCGCAAAGCGTCTCGGCGCAGGGAAGACGGTTGTTACGGTCCTTCCCGACACCGCCGAGCGGTACTTCTCAACTCCGCTTTTCGCCGACTAGGATTCCTAATGATAATTTGGCGGCGAATACTCGACCTCCTTTGGCCGAGGAACTGCGAGATATGTGGCCGTCCTGTCGATCGCGATGGGCGGTATATCTGCGCTGACTGTCTGAACAGGATTCCCTTCGTCCGTCCAGAGGATGGCATGTACGAAATCGACGACGCTGCGAGCGCGGTGCGGTTTGAGTGCGAGACGAGGGAGATAATCAACGACTACAAGTTCAATAGTCATATATGGCTCAGGGACGATTTTGTCGACTGGGTCGAAGCCGCCGCGCGGTCGCGGTTCGACGTCTCGGCGATTGACGCCGTTATCGCCATTCCGACTACGCTTGGCCACAGGATAAATCGCGGCTACAACCAGAGCGCGCTTCTTGCCGAACCGCTCGCGAAGCGCTTTGATAGGCGTTTTCTTGGAAGGGCAGTTGCAAGGACAGGTCATCCAAAGCGTCAGAGTTCGCTTACAGAGGAAGAGCGAGCCGAGAACGTAAAGGGAACGTTTGTTGTGCGCGAGCCATCGCTCGTGCGGGGACGGACGATTCTTCTCGTCGACGACATCATGACGACAGGTTCCACGCTTTCGGAATGCGCCAAAACGTTAAAGGCCGCAGGTGCCTGGCGTGTATGGAGCGTAACCCTCGCCCGAAGCGTAAGAACATAAATTATTTAGGGAGCCTTCGGCCGACACCAACCGATCGCGTCAAGGTTCAGGCGTGCCGTACTCCTTGGCGTTCGCGTATTTGTCGTCGTCGCCGAGCTTTTGCTTTAGCTCGGTGATGCGCTTCTTGAGGAAGTTGATTCTCTCCTGGTAGGCGGGGCTTAAGTACTCATTCTTTACTTCGTCGGGATCCTTCACGATGTCGAAGTACTCCCACTCGTTACGCTTGTAGTAGTAGACGAGTGCGTCAGTCTTCGTGCGGATGCCGTACCACGCACTTGTCGCGTGCTCTCCGCCTTCGACGTAGTAGCGCATGTAGCAGTCCTCGCGCCACGAACCTGGCGTCCGTCCCCTGAGGTTCCCGAGGAAGCTCTCGCCCTGCATACGACCGGGCCTTGGCTCGTCAGCGATGTCGAGGAACGTCGGCGAGAAGTCGATGTTCGTCACGATGTCGGAGTTAACGCTCCCCGGCGCGATGATCGCGGGGCAGCGCGCGATGAACGGCATGCGCGCGACCTCGTCCATGATGAAGCGCTTGTCGTATAGCCCGTGGTCGCCGAGGAAGAACCCTTGGTCGGAAGTGTAGATCACGACGGTGTTGTCGAGAATCCCTTTCTTCGCGAGGTAGTCGCACATGTCGCCGACGGAATCGTCGACGGCCTGGACGCAGGCGAGGTAGTCCTGCATGTAGCGGAGATAGGAAAGGGCGGTCTTTGCTCGGTCGTCCATTCCTTCGGGCCACGCGTCGATGAACTTGCCGGAGGCGTCCTTCGCGCCTTCGTAGCTGCGTCCCTCGAACTCGAACTTGCCGCCGCCAGCGAAGTATTCTGCGAGCTTCAGGTCTTCCTTGAGGCGCATGTGGTGGAGCAGCGTCATCGCGGTCGTCCTTATCGGCGAGGCGCGTCCTTTCCAGTCGTCGAAGAGAGTGTCGGGCGGCGGGATGTCCTTCAGCGTGAGACTGCGGAACGTGGCCCTGTACTTGTCGCTTGGCAGCCAGTTGCGGTGTGGCGCCTTGTGGTGCATCATGACGAAGAAGGGCTTGCCGGTCGCAAGCGCGCCGTCGATTACGTTCTCCGTCACCTTCGTGATGTTCTCCGTGGCGTATTCGCCGCGGTACTCCGTCTTGACGATCTTACCGTCCTTCTTTTCCCAGAACCACGGGTCGAAGTAGACGCCTTGGTTCGCGTAGACCATCCAGCGGTCCCAGTCGGCGTCGCGCACTGTCTTTGGGCCGCCGAGATGCCACTTGCCGATGAAGGCCGAGTAGTAGCCCGCGTCGCGCATGTAGCCGCCGACGGTCTTGATGTCGGTAGAGATGTCGTTGAAGACGGGAACGCCGTTTTTGTGGCTGTATTCGCCAGTGAGGATTCCGGCGCGGCTCGGAGTGCAGATCGGGTTTGTGCAGAAGCAGTTCTTGAGCAGCATTCCCTCTCGCGCGAGGCGGTCGATGTGCGGCGTCTTGTTGATCCGCGACCCGTACGCGCCGATTGCGTGCGCGGCGTGGTCGTCGGTCATGATGTAGAGGATGTTGAGGCGCTTTTTCTCGGCGGCGGCGAAGAGCCCCGAGCCCCTGCAGGAAATAAGCGCCAGAGCTGCAGTCTTCGTGACAAAGTCGCGACGTGTTGTGTTATTCATGTCGCTATTATATCAAAAAAAGGAATGCTTGGCGTCTAAAAGCACATACGCGAAGGGGTTATAGGTCGCCGACGAAGGTGATGTTCTGGCGGCAGTTGAGAATTGAGATTACGCGACAGTCGTTCTCACGGATGACGTAGAACACGCGATAGTTGCCGTAGGTCAATTCATGGATGCCAAGTTTTGCCAAGTCGGGGATGCGAGAAAGAGGGGCGATGGTTGGGAAGTTTTCGATAAGGGAAGTGTTGTCATAAAGACCCTTAAGCCATTTCCCTGCAGTAGCCCGATCGCTGTTTTCGACAATGTTCCTGACGTGTTCGCGCAATCTGTTGATGGCGTTGTCGGACCAGTTGAGCGTCATAGTCCGAATTCCTTTTGCATCATGCCGAACACCTCTTTGTTGGAGTGGAATTCCCCACGTGCGAACTGTTCCTCGCTTGTCCGCAAATCTGCAAGGACCTGCTCAGCGATGCGCTGCTCATTTTCCCAGCTGTTAGATAGCGGCTCCCAGTCTACTATGCTGACGATTACCGAAGTTGGCTTGCCGTTCTGCGTTACAACGATGGGGCGATGAGTGCGGCGGGTCTTTTCAAAATACTCCCCGAGCTTCCCGCGACATTCGGTGAATGAAATGACATCCTCCGAGAGTATCGGGCGGCGAGGCCCATGTCGGGTTAGCTTGGTCGGTGTTGCGAGAGATTTTGTCGCCATGAGTTATGCTCCTTAAATTGACGCGAATATTGTACCATATTCGCGTCATAATGGTCAAACGTCCAATTGATGCGGTAAGTGAGGCGGTGGAGCGAAGGTCCGAGGCCGGAGAGCCGACCTGTAAGGCGCCGCCAAGCCGAGCCGATGGTCGCGGGTGAGGTAGGCGGAAGGTCGCAGGCGTAAGAGTGACTTGCGTACGCAACCAGTGATAGACGCCGAGGCATGGCAGGCTAAACTCGGCTAATTGTCTGATGTGCGAGAGCCGTCGCGAACCTGGAGCCGAACGAGAGCCCCGCGAGCCATCGGGCGGCGCAGCGGCGACCGCCTTACTTCGGCCAGTACTTGTCGGACATCTTCGACGGGATACCCACTTCGCCCTTGTCAAAGCACTCGGCAAGAATCTTCCAGCCGAGGTCGAGCGCGTCGATGAGGTCGATGTTGACCGAAAGGTCCATCATCTTTTCCTCGAACGTCGTGCCGTACTTCAGGAGCTTGCGGTCCCAGTCGGACATCCTGAAGCCCATCGACTGCTTCTCGAGAGTCTCCTTGTACTGCGCGTAAAGCTTGATCATCGCGTCCATGATCGTGCGATGGTCCTCGCGCGTCTTGTTGATGTTGACTTTCTTGCCGTCGACGTCGACGAACTTGTCCACGCCCTTGTTTACCTGCTGCTTGAGACGCGAGAGCGAGCCGAACGGCTCGATGCGCCCGTTGCGAAGGTAGAACTGGCCCTCGGTGATGTAGCCAGTATTGTCCGGGACGGGGTGCGTCACGTCGTCACCAGGCATCGTCGTAACCGCGAGAATCGTGATCGAGCCCGCGCCGTCGAAGTCGACTGCCTTTTCATAGCGCGCGGCGAGCTGGGAGTAGAGGTCGCCCGGATAGCCGCGGTTCGAGGGAATCTGCTCCATCGTGATCGCGATTTCCTTCATAGCGTCGGCGAACGACGTCATGTCGGTGAGAAGGACGAGAACGTCCTTGCCCTGAAGCGCGAACTTTTCTGCGACCGCGAGAGAGACGTCGGGAACGAGAACGCATTCGACCGTCGGGTCAGCCGCCGTGTGGACGAACATGACCGTCTTCGCAAGCGCGCCAGACTCGTCGAGCGTCGTGCGGAACTTGAGGTACTCGTCGTACTTGAGCCCCATGCCGCCGATGACAATGACGTCAGAGTCGGCCTGCAGCGCGATGCGGGCGAGAAGTTCGTTGTAGGGTTCGCCGGCCTTCGCGAAGATCGGGAGCTTTTGCGAAATGACGAGCGAGTTGAAGAGGTCGATCATCGGGATGTTCGTCTTCACCATGCGGTTCGGCATGATGCGCTTTGCCGGGTTGACCGACGGCTGCCCGATGGGAGAGGGGTTCTCGTTGATCGCAGGACCGCCGTCGCGCGGGATGCCGGCGCCGGTGAACGCGCGTCCGAGAAGCGACTCGGAGAAGGGCACCTTCATCGTCTCGCCGAGGAAGCGGACTCGTGCGGCGGTATCGACGCCCCTCGCGCCCGCGAAGATCTGAAGAGTGACGTTCGGGCCGTCGAGCTTGATGACCTGCGCGAGCGAAGTTCCCGCGCGCGACTCGATTTCGGCAATCTCGTTGTACTTCACGCCTTCCGCGCGAAGCGTCGCAACGGAGCCCGACAGCGCGTCGATCTTATGGTAGACTTTGTTGTTGAACATTGGAACTCCCTAAGTTGTCCACCTATTATACCATATTTCCTCGCCGATGCGGAGTGCCGCGATTTTTGGTATAATCTTCAAATCATGGCGGAAGAAGAGAAAGTAAAGCTGCTGGAAGTCGAAGAAGTCCGGCAGAAGATTGAAGACCTTAAGAAAAAAGTCGGCGAAATGGCCGACTATATCCACATCGACGACAGGCGCGCAAAGCTCGCCGATCTCGAGGCACAGCAGGCGTCGGGGGATTTCTGGAACAATCAGACGAAGGCAAAGGAAGTCATCGCCGCGACGAACGCGGAACGCGCGTATGTCGTGCCGTTTACGGCGCTTACGAAGACTGTCGAGGACGCGGGCGTGATGCTTGAGCTCGCCGAGATGGAAGATGGCCCGGCCCAGCAGAACGCGCTAAAGGACACTCTCGCGGAATGCGCGAAAGCCGACGAATATTTCGGCAAGCTTCGCCTCCAGTCGCTTCTCGGCGGCAAGTTCGACCAGTGCAACGTCTTCGTGAAACTCCACGCCGGGCAGGGCGGCACCGAGGCGTGCGACTGGGTCGCGATGCTCTACCGCATGTACCAGCGTTACGCCGAGTCACAGGGCTGGAAGGTCGAGGAATACGACGTGCAGCCGGGCGAAGAAGCTGGCTACAAGGATGTATATTTCCGTGTCGAGGGGCCGTACGCTTTCGGTATGCTCAAGGCCGAGCGCGGCATCCACCGCCTCGTGAGAATCTCGCCGTTTGACGCGAACAAGCGCCGCCAGACATCGTTCGCCTCGATGGAGACTGTCGCGGAAATCAACGACGACATCGAGATTGAAATCAAGGACGAAGATCTCAGAATCGACACCTACCGCTCCGGTGGCGCGGGCGGGCAGCACGTCAACAAGACTGACTCCGCAGTGCGCCTGACGCACCTTCCTACGGGCATCGTAGTCGCCTGCCAGAAGGAGCGCTCGCAGCACATGAACAAGGAGAAGGCCATGGCGATGCTCAAGGCCCAGCTCTACGAGTACTACGAAGACCAAAAGAAGGCCGAGATGGACCGCTTCTACGGCGCGAAATCCGAGAACGGCTGGGGTTCGCAGATTCGCTCATACGTCTTCTGCCCCTACACGATGGTCAAGGATCTCCGTACCGAATACGAGACGAGCGACGTTGACGGAGTGATGGATGGACATCTCCAGCCGTTCGTCGAGGCATGGCTGCAGATGAAGGCGGCGAAGTAGTAGTCAGGGGTCAGGAGTCAGGGGTCAGGAGTTGGAGTTTAGAGTTGGAGTTGGAGAGTGGTGGGGTAGATTTTAGTTGGAGTTAGGAGTTGGAGAGTGGAAGATAGGAACTTATACGGGCGGGCGATAGAGCCCGAGAAGCGCGGAAGGCACAAGACCTTCGGCGCTGCCGTTGGTGCCGCGTTTTCCGACTTGATC
>JAFYQC010000068.1 GCA_017547265.1 Kiritimatiellia bacterium
CCGGGCATCACGGAAAAGGACTTCAATCCAGCGAACGGGATGCCGAAGTCCATGTCCTTGCCTGCGAAAGCAATCCGTCGGTCCGTGAAGTAGCAGTGCGTGCGTTGCGCGACGCTGCACTTCCGCCGCATGCCCGGGAAGGCGACGTCGCTCGGACGGCCGACAGGGCGCCCGGCCTTGCGCGACGAATCGACGGCTTCAGAATCCAACTCCGTGTAGAGCGTACCCTTCTCATGAAAGAACACCTGGTCGTCAGACAATATGGATGTCACTTTCGCACCCTTGATCGAGCCCTCGCCCTTCTTCACCGGTCGAGGGCTCAGGCTCTCGACACCACCTTCCTCAAGCCACTTTGCA
This sequence comes from Kiritimatiellia bacterium, assembly GCA_017547265.1. Next base: position 358 of record JAFYQC010000068.1, read on the forward strand.
TGGCGTTCGCGGTTTTTCGCACGGCGGCTTCTGATCCTGAGCCACACAACCACCATAGGTATCAAAAGCCAGAAAAATGCAAACACCACCGCAATTAGACCAAGCGCATGCATGAACCACGGCTTACCGAGATTGTCAAGATCCTGGTAGATCAACCAGAACATCCCGCCGAGGAACACGAAGGCTATTAGCTTTCGCAGCGCGTATATCATGAGAGATAATTATAGCATAAATCGGTTACCGAGAGAACTATGCGAAGTGCCACTGAATCAATCTTGCAGCATTCGGGACCATTGTCCTGGTTTAGACGCATCGGCGACGGACATTGATGGTAAAAGCAGCTGAAGCGAGCAGCACGAACAACAACTCGTTCTGGAGCATCGAGTTGAGCGTACCCACGTAAAATGGATTTGGAATCTGAAGAGGCGTAAGAATTACAAACCAGGCAAGTGCCTCCAAAAGCGGGCATACGCCCTTCCGAATTCCGTCAACATCGCGCAACCATGCCACAAACGCGGGAATCAGGTATGCGCCTCCGTAGTCATGATGAGTCAAGAATGCCATCGCAGCGCCGATGCAAAGAAGCCGAAGATACTCATTTCTGGCAAACAACGCCAAAAAGACAAGCGCAGCGGCAAGAATGCGCGTCCCCAGCGCATAGAGACCTATGCTAGGCAAGACAATTTCCTTCGAGTCAATTACATGGTTGGCAAACGCAGCAAATCCCCAAAGGGGGTTGTCTACGGAGTAAAACGCAGCATTAGCACCGGCATTTGAAATCCAATTGGGAATGTCATGGACACCACCAAAGAAAAGAAACGGCAAAAAGACTAGGACAATCGCAACCGACGCTGAAACAAAGACATCGCGCCATGGGATCCGAGACGACCGCGAGACTGCCTCGGAAAGGTAGAGGACACCGAATAGGCATGGCGTCAATTTTAGTGCGGTTGCCGCACCAAGCGCCACTGCAGCCAAGGTTCGCCTCAAAGGATCTTCCGACCGATACCAAAAGAGGAACACGCAAACCAGGGCAAAAGACCATCCGGAAGGATTTCCGCGCAACAGCGTGCAAATGAAGGCCGGAGACATGATGATTGCAGCCGCTGTCGCCAAACGCACACCCCTTCCCGATATCTTCCAAACGAGCAACAAGGCCGCAAGGCAATGCGCCAATAGCAGAGAAAGAAGCAACCGAGCCTCCCCTGTGGTGATATTCCATGCCACTCCTCTGTCCAAAGACAAAGCACCGACGGCGCAATATGCTATCGGCGGATAACATGCATCACGAAGCTCTACAGCAGGCGCAGAATACGGCCGTTCGCTCGTCATGCACGGCAATATGAACATACGATAGTCGCACAGCTCGTCATATGGGAAGATTTCCTTCTGCCGAGCGCCAGGCACAAACGACAGCAATGCGAACGCCACGGCAGACGCCAGCAGCAAGACGAGAAGTCCTCTTGTCATTGCCAGAACCAGTACGAGCAGGCGATGTGGTCGCCCAAGAATTCCACACGGACGGAATTGTCCTTTATCAACTTGCCAGCGATGGTCATCTCTATGTCGCTAAAACCATGGTCCTCAATTGCGAAATCCCCGGTCCCGGCATCTTCCCCGTCAACAAGCAACCCGATTCTCAGCGGATTAGAGAAACCGTATGTAACCGACCTGGCTCCGAAACCACCACGAACAGTCGTCTTGTGTGACGGCCATGTTCGCATGATCACATGCAGGTCTTTCCCTGGTTCAACTCCTACTGTCATGGCGTCCGACCCAAATACAAGTCGGCCGACTTCGACCATTTTCACCCCTTTGCTTTCCCCCCATACGACAAACGGCGGAAGAGGTGTCATGTCATATCGTGGAAGGTTTTCATAATCGTGCTTCCGCTCGTCCGAATCATAGCCAACATCGACACGAGCGACAAGAGACAACCCCGGACGACTCGGCACGGGCACTCGTCCCGCAGCGTCAAAACACGACCAATCCATCTTCCTGAGCTCATATCCGAACGGCCCCACGAGGACCTGCGAGCAAAAAGCCTCGAGCGGATTGAACGAGAGCCCCTGATCGTCGGTGGATGGGTTGTACAAGAGGTAGCCGAATCTCGTCGCTGGATCGTTCTTCAGTATCTCATAGACTCCGAACGGTGGCTCTGCAACCATGTATTCGGGCGAATAGATGCCCCCAAGATGCGCGACTTTCCTGTCTCCCATTTCATACGCGACACCACAATCACCCCACGTTCCGATAGCCTCTCCACGCACCATGACCTGTTCACATTCCACCGCAAACGCACGAAGCAGATCTGTCTCGCTGCTCGTCATGTGGAGCATACAGGCGAACACTGGCGCCGTCGCGACTATAAAAAGCGCGTTGATACAACCAGGCAACCACGCAGTCTGGCTTTTCCCGAACCTATCGACGACCGCGCCTGCCCCCTCTGCCGAAAAAAGCAGCACCGTCGGCAGCATCCAGCCGACGTACCGGTCGACGTTCGTATTCTGCCATCCACTCTGCGCAACGGTCAGCACCCCACCTACAACGGACAAGAGCCAAACCGTCTCGCGCCAGTTGGTTCGCCTCCAGTTACGGCAAAACACCGCGAACCACATGAGCGCCGCACCGAGGACGGGCACTCCGTAGAAATCGCGCGGCGCGCCGTCGGGAAGCCCCAACAGCAACCCCTTCGACATCTTGAGCGTGTCGACGCATGTTGCGAACACGGCGTTCACGAACGGCAGCGTCTTGAAATACCCCTTGTGCGCCAAAGACGAAAACTGTACATGACCCGAAATAGCCACGTTAAGACCGAACACACCAATAACACTGACAACAGCCGCAACAGCGATCAGTACATCCTGGCGCGAAATATCCTGTGCTCGCAACCACCTGACCTCTGAAAATCTTCTTCGAAGGAACAACAGAACCATGAGCACAACCACCAGCGCAATCACACACACCATACCCTCGGGCCGCACCCACGGCGCAAGAATGAGCACCGTGCCGTAGAGCGCACGTTTTTCAAGTGCCAAGCCTGCAGCAAAAAGGCCAGAGACCGCGAGCCAAATACCGATATCGCTTTGCGCGAACGCGCTGTAAGCCGTCTGCCCCAAGCTCGCAACCATGACCACCGCGACAAGCCGTGAAAACGGATGCGACAGCCTCCTGTCAATCACAAAACCCCAGCACAGCAGAAATACTAGGTAGAAAATTCCGTTGAGGAAGAATCCCGCACGAAGCAAGGAATCCCCCCTGAATCCAACCAAATAGGGAACCGCCAGCACAAACGGATACACATGAGACGTCGTGCCCGTACTCGCAGCAGTGCCAACCGAAAACGAAAGAGGACACCCCTCGACTATTCGCCTCGCGGCCTGGCAATAGAGAAGCGTATCTGTCTGGGGAATCGCCATACCGCCGTCGGAGCGGACAAGCGCCCCAGACAGATAGTATGCAGCCATCTGCAGAATCCCAATCGCCAGCATCAGCTTGACGAGTGTCGCGCGACTCACCGTCATCTTCATCCTATTTCTTCCCACGTTAAAAAGAAAATGGGCGGATGCAGGAAAAGCATACCGCCCAGTTTAATCATCTCAGGATGACAGCACGCGCTTAGCTCGCAGTCGGCAGGGCGTGCGGATAGTCGGAGCTTCCGGCAGAGCATGTTGGGTTCGCCGTATCGTCCGCCGGCAGCGTGTAGCTGACAGAACCGGCAGCCGGGCAGGTAGGGGTCACCTTGATGAACTTGTCGGAGCCGATTATATCCGTCCAACCAGGAGTGGCAACGCCGCCCATCTTGGCCTGCTCAACCGCGGCCTGAAGCTGCTTCAGGTTGCTAATGCAAGCATTCATCTGAGAAGTCTTGCGGTAGCGCACGAAGTTCGGGATCGCAACAGCTGCCAAAATGGCGATGATGGCGACCACGATCATGATTTCTACGAGGGTAAAACCCTTCAACATCTTTTTCATGGTTGTGTTCCTTTTTGTTTTGTTTATTTGCGTCGACACCATGCCGACACAAAATTAAAGAGCAATCGCTATGCCAAGATCTGAAATATTGCAATAATGACTGATTATTCTTGAATTACGCGAATTATGCACTTTACATTTCATATCTATCGGTTTGCACAAATAAGAAAGTTTTGCAACAATGCAAATAAATCAGTCGTCCGAAAGCTTCCTGTATAGAGTAGACAAATTAACTTTTAGCGTCTCTGCAGCCTTCTCCTTATCTCCACCAGTATTGTTGAGAATTTGCTCAATATACTCGCGTTCCTTTTGCTTAAGGAAAGACTTTAGCGATGCATTAGTATTCCCCGAAGAGGTCATTTGTTCATTCTTGGCTTTGTGCTCAAGAATCTTGGGAGGCAGGAGCTCAGGCGTAATCTCCCCGCTGTGGTAAAAGGTCAAAGCATGCTTGATAGCATTCTCAAGTTCACGAACATTGCCCGGCCACTCATACGCCATAAGCACCTTTGCCGCATCAGCAGAAATCTCCGGCGCAGAACCCGCAGAACCATATTCGGCACGAATAAAATGGCGAGCAAGCGGGATTATGTCATCAGGACGCTTTCTAAGAGGCGGTATGTCAATTGTTATAACGGCAAATCGATAGTAGAGATCGCTTCTAAAAGTCCCCTTCACAACGGCCTCTTCGAGATTCGCGTTGGACGCTGCAATCACACGCACATCTACGGGGATTGACTTAGTGCCGCCAACGCGGCGGATCTCCTTTTCCTGGAGAACTCTAAGAAGCTTGCCCTGCAAAATAAGCGGCATGGAGGAAATCTCGTCGAGAAACAGCGTTCCGCCGTTTGCGGCCTCGAAAAGCCCCTCCTTGTCAGCGACAGCGCCAGTGAAACTGCCCTTCATGTGACCAAACATCTCGCTTTCAAGGAGATTCTCAGGTATTGCCGCGCAGTTCACCGCGACCCATGGACGTTTTGCGCGTGTTGAGTTGCGGTGTATCGTCCGCGCAATTATCTCCTTGCCAGTGCCGCTCTCGCCATTGATGAGGACAGTCGCAGCCGTGGGAGCAACCTTCTGTATCGTGTCGCAGACACTCATCATCAAAGGCGACGAGGCAATAAAGTTCTCAAAGCGATACCTTACCGGATGCTCAGGCTTTGCAGCTGTCGTAGCAGACTTTGAAACCTGCTCTTCTGCCCGTTTCAAACACGCTATGAGATCGTCAACCTTAAACGGCTTCGTCAAGTAGTCGAAGATTCCGTTCTTCATCGCTTCAATCGCCGTCTCTACGCTCGCGTAGGCCGTAAGAAGGATTACGGGAACCTCCGGCGCTATGGCCTTAATCTCATGAAAGAGGGTCATTCCGTCCATCGGAGCCATGCGCAAATCGGTGACGGCGATATCAACACCGCCCTTGCGCACTATGTCAAGGGCGGCATTTCCATCACGTGCAGTCTCAACGGCATAACCGTTCGCCTTCAACAAGCTCTGCAGCAAAAGCAAGATCCGCGGCTCGTCATCGACAATCAAAATCTTCGACATGGAGAAAATTATACTACAAAATTTTACAATCGGCAAGCGCGAGTGGCACACAATTTGCTAAAATATGTCATGTCGTGAAATTGCAACTGACAAAAGACAAGACGATAGAGATAAATTTCCCCTCCGGCGGGGCAAAATCTGTTCGTGACATTACCGGCATAGAATTGTTCGCCACAGGGGAAACGGAATGCCCGGCCATCCGACTTTTATACAAGAAAAAATCCTGGCACATTGCAGCTTCAGGGTTCGCAAAGCCGCCGAATGGCGAACTCCCGATGAGATGGGAAGACACTCCCCACCAGCCGGTGTGGGAAATGCCAAATGAATTCACCTCGCCACATGCCGCGCTAGCAGTGAACTCGCCGATGGCCACGTTTGCACAGACTACCGCAGATGCCGTAGTGCAGGACATGATGACCGGCCTTGCCCCGCAGGATGCAAAGTCCACCCCGGGAGACAAATCTCAACAAGACGGCAAAAGGCGCTTCGGCATCAAGCGAGAGCAACCAGCGCCCCCTGCGAAAAAGCCATCTGCGCAGCAGGAGAACTCCGCGCGCAAGCCCCCATTCCCCGGGGCTGGCACTCCTGTATCCGAAAACGGACGTCGCTTTGTAGTCCGCCCGATGGCAGAGGAGAACTTCCACCTTTGCGCATCACTACCGGAATTTCAGACATTGTGGCTCTCCCGGCTTCTCCCAGAAGGCAAGCGCCCAACCGCCTCATCGATCCAAGTCGCCGAGTCGGCGCTTATGGCGAGCATCCTTCTGCAGCCAGAGTTTATCTCGGCAGACGGCAACGCCCTTGCAATATTCATGAGACCGGACGCGACATACCTCGCCGGCTACAAAAAAAGCGAGCCGGTTCTGTGGCGACGCTGCCCTGGAGTAGGCGGGGTTATTGCCATGCGCGACGCCGTGCGCACCACCCTCGGTCTTGACGAAGAGCTCGTGGATTCCGTTCTAAACGAGTCGCTAATCGACCCACGGCCAGCGCTAGAGCCGTTTGTAAGGCCAATCCTCAGCCAGCTTTCGTTGTCGCTCGACTATCTGACAAGCAAACACGGGCTCAAGTTCGATCACGCGTTCCTGATGGGAGTCGGCGCCGGAACATCGCATTGGTCGACATACGCAGAAGAGTCGCTTCATTTAAAGCTCATCTCGCCAAATCCGTTTGACGGGCTTGAACTCGAAAAGGGCGTGGACTCTGACGATGCCTCACGCCACCTCGTCGCGCTAGGCGCTGCAATTGCGGGAGCGGAGGTGACTGCATGAAAGCGGCATCATTCCATCTCAACCTCCTCAAGCCAAGCGAAACGCTCTCGTCGTCGCCTGTGCGACTGAGGATAATGCTCCCTGTAGGCGCCCTTCTCGCCTGCATAGGACTGCTCGTATGGTGGGGCGTTCTCTTCACGCAAATCGTTCTCACAAAGACACAGGCGCACAGCATCGAAGAAGACCTCGCCGCGAAAAACAGCGCTCATGCCGAAGCAATCCAAAAACGCGACCTGGCGCGAGAGCTAAAGCTCCAGCTAGAGCAACTTGAATACTACAAGTCGGGCGTGCGCTCAATAGGGGAACCGCTTGCCAAGTTCGCAGAGGTAGTTCCTCTCCGCGTGCAGTTGAAGGAAATGTCCATAACCCCGCCGAAGCCGCAGGTCCTCTTGCCTCCAGGGCTAAAGGTTCCGCTTTTCGGCCCGACAGAGAACGTCGAGACGCAAAAACTCGTGATTGCCGGGCTTACGACGAAGGAAACCCCAGTCGTATCGCTTATGGAATCTCTTGAAACCGGCTTTGAGAAACTCGTCACAAGCGAACGCAAGATAAACTCTTTCAAGCAGGACAGCGCCGAGATCGACGGCAGGAAGCTTCTTAGCTTCGAAGTCGAATACACCATGCCAGAGAGGAGGTTTGCGAAATGAACAGCGAACTCTTCCAGAACATGGCCCCGAACGCGAAACGCTCGTTTGTCGTCACCATCACGTTTGCTGCGCTGGCCACGATAATCTATCTCTTCTGCGTCCAGCCTTCCACCAGCGAGCTCGCAACAGCGAAGCGAAAACTCGCCGAACTGCAGGACAAGCAATACAGAACCGACCTTGACCTAAGGCGCTCAAGCACGGTCACGAAAGATCTTGAAGAACTCGAAGCGGGGCTCAAGCCCTTCCGCGAAGCAATGCTCGTTCCCCTTCTTGAGTCGTACTCCATGCGGGCAAAGTCACTCCTTGATCCGCTTGCACTTGGCGCAGGGCTTAACGACGTTACATACTCAGACGAGCCGTTCCGCGCGCTTCCGCTGCCAAACCCGATGCCACGTCAGCTCCACACGCGCGCAGCAGTAAAGCTTGATGCGACAGGCAGCTACCAGCAGGCCGTGTCCTTCCTCCTGCGGCTTGAGAAGGAAATGCCTCTCGTCTCGCTAAGGCAGTTCGACATCACGGCACAGCAGAACCCCAGGATCCAATCCATATCGATTGTCCTTGAATGGCCTGCGAAAGGAGGTCTGACTCGCAAATGAGCCCTCTGATCCTTATTGCGGCAATTGCCGTCAGGAATCCATTCTGGCCCATCGGCTTCGAGGGCGAGAGGGAGACGATTTCCGCAGAACCAATCGTCGACGTCAAGACGTCGACAACGCCATCCGACGAAGACACTGCGACGGCCGGCACTGCCGCGCGCTCTTCGCAGACAATCTCCGACCGCCACTGGAGCGAAGCACGCAAGACGCTGAAAACAAGTGGAATAACGGTCGTAACGGGACAGGACGGCACAAGGCGCCAGTGCATAATGCTTAATGGCCTCGCCTACGGGGACGGCGATCTTGTATCCGTCAACCACAACGGACGGCGCTTCACCTGGCGCGTCAAGGGGCTTACTGAAAAGGACACGGTAAAACTCATACGCATCCGTGCCAAGACGATAGAAGACACCACGCCAGACGAGAACAAGCTGAAGGACATTCTCAACCAGAAGGAGAACAAGAAATGAAAAGCTTCTCTATAGCACTATCTGCGATGCTCATTACGGCGGCGGTTGCGCAAGAGCCAGCCACGTCCGCAGAGGGAAAGACTGATGGAGCGGCTGCAGCACCGCTTGCCACAGCTGAGACTCCAAACACCGATGACGCGACCGCACTGCAGGACGAGGGAACGGACGAAATCGACCTCGAAGAAGACGACTCGGCCATTGCAGCGAAGAAACCGCAGATAAAGGGCGAGATGTCTGAAGGCACGATGTCCCTCGTAGACATCGACTGCGATGACGCGACGCTTGCAGACATACTCCGCCAGTTCAGAAAGACTACTGGCGCCAATATAATATCAGACGACTCTACGAATCTCCAAAGACGCGTCTCCGTATCTCTCAGGCACGTTCCGTGGCTGCAAGGTCTCACCGCCATCCTCGGCTCGCGCGGTTTTCGCCTTGAACCACGTGACAACATCTACCGCGTCATCGAAGACTTGCAGGCGATCCCGGTGTCCACAAGGACATTCAAGCTAAACCACGCGTCCGCAAAGGAACTCGCCGACCTTTTCAATGCGACTTTCGCGCAAAAGGATCAGACGGGCAAAATCAAATCGCAAATTGCCTCCAGCTTCGTAGGGGCGAACGTTGTTGTTGTCACGGCAACGGACAAAATTCTCGCGGACTGCGAGAGCATCATCAACTCGGTAGACAAGGCCGTCGACCAGATCTACATCGAAGCTCGGTTCATCGAGCTCTCCAGTGAGGCGATGCACAGCCTTGGATTCGACTGGAGCCACCTCAAGAGCTGGGGAGTCTCCACCAAGAATGTCACCGCAGGAATGGACTTCGGCGTCGACAAGTCCGTCATCGTGTCGAAGGACGGCTCGTTCTCGATCTCCGACAAGTCTTCAGGCTCGGCGGGTCGCAATAGTTCAGACTCCAGCTCGATCGACTCCACTACCAGCTCCAGAACCTACAAGGCCGACGCCTCGTCCAGCTCGGACATGTCTCTATCTAGGGAAATGTCCCGCTCTAGGGGGCACTCCAGGAATTCCAACCGCACGTCCACGGCAGACCGCACCTTCTCGGGCACGCTTTCCGTAGAGGACTTCCGGCTCGCGATCAGCGCGTTCGAGAGCCTCGAGGATGCAAGAATCTTCTCGAACCCGAAGGTCATCGTCTCTAACGGCAAGAAAGCCAAGGTCGACATGACGACCAAGTACCCATACGTCGAACTCACCTCCCAGCGCAACACCAGCTCCGAGAACTCCTACCTCGACTACTCCGCCAAGCTCCAGCAGATTCCCGGCGACAAAGACCATGGCCTCTTCGCCGGTTCCGCGTTCTTCTCCTACGGCATTGAGCTTTCCGTGACGCCGCGCATCTCGCCAGACGGTCTCATCTCCGTCGAGATTACCCCTTCCATATCCTACGTCGACGAGTACTACAGTGTCGCCAATGGCAGCAACATGGGGGCTGACAGCTCCTACGGCAAGTTCCCCATCGTGAAGATGAAAAGCATCTCCACCGAGTTCACGATGAAGGACGGTTCTACCGCAGTCATCGGCGGCCTCTCCAAGACCGAGGAGGAGGATGTCGACGACGGCATCCCCTACCTGCGCCGCATACCGTGGATCGGGCAAAAGCTTTTTGGCAGCAAGAGCCGTCAGAAGGTTCAGTACGAAATCATCATCTGCGTCACCGTAGGCATCGCCCGTCCAGACTCCCTGCCACGCGATATCGGGCTCCCAAAGAACGCTGTCCTCGGCCGCGAGTTTGTACGCGGAAACCAGCTTGAGCCTGGCGACCGCGAAAACGCTGCCACCAATATCATTACGCTTGACATGACAGAACTGGACAAGCGCAGGGGAAAGAAAGCGCAGGGCACGGTGACCATCACTCCAATCTCTGAGCCCGGCCAGCAAGAACCCTCCCCCGAGGCAAAGGCGGAAGAGCCAGCGAAAGCCGAAGAGCCAGCAAGAGAGGAAAACATCTCCGAGCTACAGAAGCTAAGCGAAGAGCTAAAGGCAAGCGAGAATCAGTGACGGCGCTCTGACGTTCCCGGTATGCCCAGGATGGCACGGTACTTCGCTACCGTCCTGCGGGCGACCGGGAACCCTTCTTTTTTGAGCATTTCCGAAAGCCTGTCGTCTGACAGGGGATGCGCCTTGTCCTCTTCCGCAATCATCGCGGCAAGGCGCTCGCGAAGCGCGTCTTTCGTGACTTGTTCGCCGGAATCAGTCGTTATTCCGGAAGTAAAGAACTTGCGAAGCTCAACAGTCCCCTTTGGCGTAGAAGCATATTTGTCGCGGACGGTGCGCGACACCGTCGCGTGGTGAACGCCCGTCTTCTCCGCAATCTCCTGCATCGTAAGCGGCCTCAAGCCCTTCAGCCCGTTCTCGAAGAATCCCGGCTGCGCGTCGAAGATAGCCTGCGCGATGTCGGTAATCGTCTGCTGGCGGCGCTCAACCACCTCGACGAGGGAGTTTGCCGCCGCTATGCGCTGGCGAATATAGCTCTTCGTCTCCTTGTCGACATTCGGATCCGCAAGCATCTTCAGATACTTCGGCGAGATATGTACCTCGGGGAGACTCCTGTCGTCCACTCTCGCCTTCCAGCCCTCGTCTGTCTTGACGACATGCACTTCTGGATGGACATAGCTTATCGACTTCCCTGCGAGGTCATACGCGCGTCCTGGGCGCGGCTCAAGCGTACGGAGCTCCCTCAGCACATCGGCGTAGCGCTCGTGAGAAATGCCAAGGTCATGTTCTATAACGGAGATGCGCCCTTCCGCCATATCCTCGAAGTGGCGCTCTATGAGGGCGCGCACGTCCTCCTGGTACGGAGAGCCGTCGAGATTGTCCAACTGCGCGAGAAGACATTCCTGAGGTGTCCTGGCACCGCAGCCGGGAGGATCGAGCTGCATTATCTCCTTGAGGACGGCGACTATCTTCTCCTCGCTCTCACCCGAAACCATCACGATATCGGGAATCGACCCGATGAAACGCCCATCTGCGTTCAGTTCGCCTATCAGCATCTCCGCGAGCGGCAAGTCTTTCTCGTCGATGTCGGACATCTTGAGCTGCGCGAGGAGATGCTCCTCTAGCGTCTCCTCCTTCGTCTGCCTGTCGAAGAACCGCTGACGTCTCTCGTCCGCCTCCTCGTCGCGCGTTATCGCTGCGGCGGCGCCGAACTCGGGCTCATAGTCCTCGTCGGAGGATTCGAAGTCGTCGACACTCTCGTCGCGCTCCATTTCGCGCACCTTCTCCGAGACTGTCGTACTCTCGAGCGTCGCCTCTATGTCCTCAATGCAGGGATTGCGGCTCATCTCCTCGTGAAGCCGCTGACGGAGCTCTGGAAGGCTCATAGCAAGAAGCTCAAGCCCTTGCCGCATCTGCGGCGCAAGAGTCTGGCTCTGCGTCAGCTTCTGCCGTAGCTCACCTGAAAGACCGGGCATCACTGATCTTCCGTGACGCGCAAGATTTCCTTGACGCTCGTGACGCCTGCAAACACCTTCGCCCAGCCGTCCTCGCGCAGAGTCTTCATGCCCTTCGAGAGAGAGATGTTGCGTATCTGAGTCGCGTTCTCGCGGCGAACGATCGCGCCTTCGATATCCTCGTCGACTTCCAGCACCTCGAAGAGCGCGCGGCGGCCCTTGTAGCCGGTCCTGGTGCAGACGTCGCAGCCGGCGGGCTCGAACACCGTGTTCCTCTCGGGCGGCGTGTCGAGCGAGTAGTACTTCATGTCGAGCGGAACTTCCTTCTTGCACTGCGGGCAGAGGCGGCGGCAAAGGCGCTGGCCCATCACGCCCGCAACGGCAGAGGCAATAAGGAACGGCTCAACGCCCATATCGATAAGACGCGGGAACGCGCCTGCTGCATCGTTGGTGTGCAGCGTAGAAAACACCATGTGGCCCGTGAGAGACGCGTTAATCGCAATCTCGGCCGTCTCGCGGTCGCGGATTTCGCCGACCATGATGATGTCGGGGTCCTGACGCAAGAACGCGCGGAGAGCCCTCGCGAACGTCATGCCGATCTCCGACTGCATCTGCACCTGGTTGATGCCGGCCATGTGGTATTCTATCGGGTCCTCGGCCGTCATGATGCGGACGTCGATCTTGTTGACTTCGGAAAGGAACGAGTAGAGCGACGTCGACTTGCCGGAGCCCGTAGGCCCAGTCACGAGGAAGATGCCGTTCGGACGGTGGATGATCTTGCTGACTACCGCGTAGTCGCGCTCGTTGAAGCCGAGGTCGTCCATCTTGACGAAGTTACCGCTCTTAGCGAGAAGTCGAAGCGAGATCGACTCGCCGTACGCGGCAGGCATGGTCGAGACACGGATGTCGATGTCCTGGCCCGCAATGCGGATGCCGATACGGCCGTCCATCGGGAGACGCTTTTCGGCGATATCGAGGTTCGCCATGACCTTGATACGAGAGATAATCGCGCTCTTGAGTCGGTTCAACTGTGGCGGAACGTCAACCTTGTGGAGCATGCCGTCGATGCGGTAGCGGATTCGAAGCTCCGTCTCCTGCGGCTCGATGTGGATATCGGTCGCGCCCTGGCGGTCTGCTTCGGCGATGATCTGGTTTACGAACTTGACGATCGACGCCTCTTCGCCCATCTCGTTGACGTCGATCTTCGTCATAGCGCCGATGTCTTCGTCGACAGAATAGCGGCCGTCCTCGATCATCTTCTCGATCGCGTCCGCGCCGACGCCGTAGTATTTCTTTACGGCCTTCTCGACTTCTTCCTTCGGGGCGAGCGAGGTCTTTATCGGGCAGCCCGCGACGAGTCGGAGGCCATCAGCCGCGGCGGTATCGAACGGGTCTGAGGTGACGATTGTAAGCGAAGTGCCGTCGGTCTTGAACGGGAGGACGTTGTACTGGTAGACTGCCGACGCAGGGAGTCTCGTGAGCGCGTCTGGATTCGGCTGCTGGCGCTCGAGGTCGACCGTCTCAAGGCCGAGCGACTTCCCGACAGCAGAAAGAAATTCTATTTCCTTCGCACCGCCGAACTTGACGGCGGCCTCCGCGAGCCCCATTCCAGGGTTCGCCGCGCGGTTTTCGGCAATGCGCTGAAGCTGTTCGTCGGAGTAGATTCCGGCGGACTTCAGTATCATGTTTGCAAGAGAGTTCTCGCTCATGTGCTATATTTTACCAAAAAACACCGTGGCCTGTGTTGTGTTTTGACTGTGTCGCCAAGTGCGAACGTTGGTGCTGCGTGTGCTTGCCTTCCAGCGTGCGGCTTTGTTTCGGGCAACCGTGCTCGCCCTTTGAGGCGGGCGCCTTGCCCGTCCTTCGACCCGCTCGCCGTATACATATACGGCTTCGGGGTCGAGTCCTGTGCAATCCGCCTCGCCTAAAAGGGTTCCGCCCGGCTCGGCCCTACGAAACTGCGGTTTTGTTCCAAAACCTTGTTTCTGTGGGCTTTCCGCTCGGCCTTCGGCCTCGCCCCTCAAAACGCTACGCGTTTTTCGGCGGTTACGCGGCCCAAAACAAAGCCGCGCATGGCACCTCTGGTCGAGTTCGTCGCGTGAAGAGTGCCCTCGGCCTCGCTACCGTTCCACACGGCGATGCTCCCGCGCCTTTCGCTCGCCATCCGCGTCGCGATGCCGCGTCGCCGGAATACCGGCTCCTTGCCTCACTCGCGTCTGTCGGCGCAATCCGCGAACCACATCCCCGCGTGTCACTCCGCTCAGCGCTCAGTCACTCTCCCCGCTTCCTCACCACATGTTAAACCACATCAAGCCTCCACAACAGTTACTAACCGACATCTAACACCCCACTAGGCATTTTACGACGGCTCAGCGAGATCCGGTCGTTTATTCATTCGCGATGAAGGCCTTGAGTCGTCCTTTGAAAACTGAGTTCATTTCCATTTTGAACGACAACCTATCACCTGATTCATTGTCCCGTGAATAAATAGGAGATGCCACGATGCTTTCCATCTCATCTTTACTACGCGTACCAATCCCCACGACAAGAAACCACTTTGCCAGCAGACACTCCTGCGGGATTCTCCCACTCACGCGCAAAACGTTTCCCTTTTCAACAAACAATCCTCTCTCCTCTGCCGGTTCGTTTCCGACATCATTCGCTGTTGAGCAAAGCACCCATACCCCGTCTTTCATGAAATAAGTCGTTAGGGCATCTTTTGAACCAAAGACAAACACCCCTCTTTGCGAGCAATTCTCAAGCAAAAACTCAGCAACAACACATCTTTCACTCTTGTCAATGGAAATCAGTTTCAGATTCATAGAGATTGCCATCGCGCTCCCTTGCCTTTCAGCAAAGTCGACGCGGCCAGTCGGGGTCAGGAAGTAGGTGTCGGGGCCGGGCTTGGGGATGCCGGAGCAAAAGATCTGCTTTGGGGACCTGTGCCACTTCACGATTTGTGACACGCCGTTCTTGTAATGGACAACACCCATCTTCTCGCAGAACTTGAAGCAGACGCCGCCCCACTCCTTCGGGCAAGTCAGCTTCAAGGGCTGGTCTTCGTCCTGCGGACACAGAAGTTCGCGCGGATCGATGTTCGCAGTAAACAAGACGGGGAAACGATCGTCGTTCGGCGGATTGACGGCAATGCACCAGTCATTCGCATAGGGCCCAAAATCGCATGAACGCCCTACCGCACTGTCTTTACACTTCTTGCACAACGCCTGCACGAACTGCGTGGAGTTCGTGCAAGAAGAGGCGTCAACCCAATCTTTTCCAGATTCGCGTGAATGGTTGAAAACAATGCAGCCCCACAATGCTCGTCCGCGCGCTGCCATCGCGTGGGACAAAGCATTTTGCATCCCTATCTTACTAAAGTACATCTCGGACAAACACGGTCCGACAAAGCCCAACCACAACACGCCCACAACTACTATGATGGCGCAGCCGCAACGATCGGGAGCGTCATCGCCGGACAGTTCATTGAACCACCGACTTGACGACGGCAAATGGAGAAGAACAATCGGCACAATTACCAATAGCAATGCAACAAGCCCGAATGGTAGCGTCGCCATGGAGTCGCCACACGGAGTTATTGCCCCGAGAAAGCAAAGGGTCATGACGATTGTATTCGGCACAAGAAACCACAAGCGCCGCCCGCGCCGCAACAAAATCGCCATGCCAACTGGCACCGACATCAGGCAAAGACCATACAGAAATACAAAGAGAATGCCAGACAATGATTCGCCGCCATCTCGACACGCATTCACAATAGCGCACACAAACAACAGAGCGGACAGCATGACATACATCCAGGCAATCGCCTCGACAATCACAACCGGCAATGGCTTTTCCAAATCATCCATAGCACCAGACCCCATGGCTCGCGCGCCGTTTCAGCTTGCTCCGTATTATATCACAATCCCCAAACAGCGTGCCGCAAATCTGAGGCTAAGCGAGTCGACGGAACGTCGGCGAGCGCAGATGCTACGAAGAAAAACGCGCCAAAGCGGAAGGTCGGGCTAATGGCGCATGTGTGAGGAGCGAGCGCAGGAGCGGTGGGGGCGTTTCGGCGGC
>JAFYQC010000069.1 GCA_017547265.1 Kiritimatiellia bacterium
GCCATTGGCGCGACATATTCGGCCGATATGCTCGACGCGCTGTTTTCCCGTTTTTGCATAGGGAAGTGATTTGGCGTTTGCCATAATACGCGATAGATGGTATAATTTACTCAAACTTGAGGAAGGTCAATCCCTAACATGGCGACAGTTCAGTATATAGCTAAAGATGCGTCGGGCAACGAGACGCGCGGACAGATCGAAGCCGGCGACCGCAACTCCGCCATTGCGGCGGTTCGCGCTCAGGGACTTTTCCCGACTGCGCTTGGCGAGGTAAAGCGCGCGGCGTCTACGCCTGCGGCAGCTTCCAAGAAGGCTCCTCCCAAGAGGGGTGGTGCCTCCGCTCCCGCGCCAGCGGCCAAGAAGGGCGGCCTTAACACTAATATCAACATCAAGCTGCCGAGCTGGATGCGCGGCAAGATCAAGACGAAGGTCCTTACGCAGTTCACGCGCCAGCTCGCGACGCTTGTGAACGCCGGCCTTCCGCTTATGCGCGGCATCGAAGTCTTGAAGCGACAGATGAAAGACGCGCAGATGAGGGAAGCCCTCGACGGCATCGGTGAAAACATCGCGGCCGGCGGCACGTTCTCCGAGTCGCTGACGGCGTACCCGAAGATCTTCGACAACCTCTACGTCAACATGGTGAAGGCCGGCGAAGCGGGCGGCGTACTTGAAGTCGTCCTAAGCCGTCTCGCCGAGTTCGCCGAAAAGAGCGAGAAGATCAAGAACAAGGTGAAAGGCGCGATGATCTACCCGATCGTCGTCTTGGTCGCCGCAATCGGCATCACCGCGTTCCTCCTCGTCACCGTCATCCCGAAGTTCAAGCAGGTGTTCGCCGACATGCTCGGTGGCGCAGAGCTCCCGGCGATTACGCAGTTCGTCATCGACGCGTCTGACTGGGTGCAGCACAACTACATCACGATCGCAATAGGCGTCGCAGTGCTCATCGTCCTCAAGAAGATCGTCGGCAAGACCGAGAAGGGGGCGACTGCGTTCGACTGGCTGTCTCTCAAGATGCCGGTCACGGGAACGCTCATCCAGCGTACCGCCGTCTCGCGCGTGACGCGTACGCTCGGCACGCTCCTCTCTTCCGGCGTCCCGATCCTCCAGTCGCTTATGATCGTCCGCGACACGACCGGCAACCGCATCGTCTCCAATGCGCTCCAGAGCGTCCACGACGCGGTGAAGGAGGGCGAAGGCATGACCGCGCCGCTCGCGCAGTGCTGGGTCTTCCCGCCGATGGTCGTCTCGATGGTCGAGGTCGGCGAGGAGACTGGCGCGCTCGCTGAAATGCTTACCCGAATCGCGAACACCTACGACGACGAGGTCGACAACGCGGTTGCCGGCATGACTGCCGCAATCGAGCCGGCCCTCATCATCGTCCTCGCTGTCGTCGTCGGCACGATCGTCGTCGCAATGTTCCTGCCTATGATCAAGATCATCCAGTCCGTCTCGGGAGGTGGCGCCTGATGAAGCGGGGCTTCACCCTCGTCGAGCTTATGATCGTCATTGCCGTCCTCGTGTCGTTGATGGCGATCACTTTCCGCATCACGAATGCGGTGACCGACACGGAAGCGCGCACGATGACCATAACGCGCATGCAGCGTCTCGAGAACGCCCTCTCCGGCTTCCATGCCGCGTTTGGCTGCTATCCGCCCGTTAAGCTTCACGGCAACCGAAGCTTCGATGGGCAGGAGGAGTCGATAAACTGGGGCAACGAGAGCGAGGCATGGCGCTGGGTTCAGCAGATATGCAAAGCGCAGCCGGTCGGCTGCCGCTTCCCGTTCCCGCAGGGGATGTCGGGCTACATTCGCGAACTCAGCGACCTTATAGCGGAAGCGGCATCGTCTGGCGAATACGAAGACGTGTTCAAGGATCAGTCCACGAAGGAGTGGGCGGCGGCGGGCTTCGCCTCGGCTGCAGACAGCTCCGTGGAGGACCGGCTTTCCGCCAAGAAGGACGAGGTCCTGTGGAGCGAGATCAAGCTGTTCCAGTACGGCGTCATGAGCTATCTCCTGCCGCGCTACTTCGTGATGATGGGGGGCAGTTCCAAGTATTTCGAGTCCGGCGGCTACGCGCAGTGGACGAAAAACAACCAGCGTCCCTGCGATCCGTTTACCGGCGACACGATTGAATGGACCACCGTTTACAACTGGGCAGAAGAGCAGCGCGGCGGCAACAAGACCGAGAATGTCGTAAAGCTCCAGATGATGCCGTCGCAGTCGGCCTGCGCACGCTGGTTGCCGAACCTTGAGGGCATCTGCCGGTGCGACACCGACATCAACCTCTTTGGCGTCCACATCAAGAGCACCCACTGGCGCGACAGGGGCATTTTCGACAGCATGGAAATTGAAACGCTCGTTCCAGCGGTTCGCGAGGCGTGCTTTACGCCGGACGGCAACGGCTCCTACAAGGACCAGTACATCCTCGACGAGGTTACGGTGCAGGACGGTTGGGGACATGAGTTCTACTATTACTCCCGTTCCCCGTACCAGAGCTACACGCTCTGGAGTTCTGGGCCCGATGGCAAGACGTTTCCCCCATGGCTCGCGCGCGACCAGCTTTCCGGGCAGGAACTCGACGTCGCAGCGAAATGGACCAAGGACGACATAACGCACATGAGCAACTGACAATGAAAAGACGCGGATTCACACTTATCGAAATGCTCGTCGTGATAGGAATAATCGCGACGCTGATGGGCGTCATGCTCGCGTCCGTCTCGACGTTCCTGAAGTCGGCGGAGAAGGCTCGCTGCCAGGAGCTCGTCGCCAACACCGCGACGGCGCTTGTGGCCCTCTACCAGAAGGAGGGGGCGTGGCCGAGGGCCCTAATAAAAGGGCACAACAGCAACAACATGCTCGACGAGAACGCCGCACTTCCGCTCGCCAAGGGCAAGTACATGACGCTTACGCAGAACAGCTCCGGGACCCAGCTGTCCGGCTACGACCGCTTTGGCGTCGTCTCCCCCTGGGCGTTCGCCGTAATCAAGCGCCGCGGTACTTCCTCTTCGCTTTCGACAAAGGTGCCGAACGGCGGCACAATCCAGGACCATGTCCTGCGGTACGCGCTCGACCTCGACGGCGACGGCGTGATCGAGGGGGCTCCGGTCGGCGGCGAGTCCATAGACATCCGCGCGACGGCCGCGGTCTGGTGCTGCGGCAAGGACGGGAAGATCGAGACGTATTCGGCGGGGCTCAGGAAGGACGACGTCTACAGCTGGACGGTCGGCCAGACGAGGGAGGTGCAGAAGTGAGGCGCGGCTTCACGATAATCGAACTCGTCATGGTCATTGCGATCCTGGGGATTCTCCTCGGTATCGTGACTACTGCGGCGTCCGGCGCGATAAAGCAGGCGCGTTCCCAGAAGGCCTCCGCGTGCTGCAAGGTCGTCCAGGCCGCGTTCGAGACCTACTATGCGCAGAAGGGCGAATGGCCGGGCGGCATAGAGTCCAAGATAACGGGCGACAAGACCAACAGCGAGGGCAAGCAGTACCGTTCCGACGACGACTTGTACGTACTCGACCCGAGCGACGTCGACGACATGATGCGCGACATACTGAGGGAGTACAAGAAGGGCAATCCCTGCCTCGACATCTCGGGGCTTTTCGTGTCGCGCTATGACGGCCGCGCGGGCACAAAGCATCTCGGCATGGACTTCATGACGGCAATCAGGGGCACGAAGAAGGACGCCAACGGTCAGAAGATGACGACGGCACAGATGCACTTCGGCTACCCAGAGACGTCGCACGGCTACTTCCGCCACTTCAAGGTCGTCTACTCCAAGCCGACCGACCAGATGAAGGTGTCTACGCAGTGATGAAGAGAAGAGCATTTACCCTAATAGAGCTGCTTATGGTCGTGCTGATCATGGCCATGCTCGGCACGGTCACCGTCGGTGGCTATCGCGCCATGCAGCGTGGCATGGAGGAGCGCGGCGTGATGGAGAACGCAAACCACTTCATCCGCGCGGCCTACCGCCGCGCGCAGATCGACCGCCAGCCCGTCGCGGTCTATTTCTGGAACGAGACGCTCCGCGAGGAGACCGACACCGAGCCCATGATAGTCGTCGGCAAGGCGGTGGCCGTCAGGCGCGCGGGGCGAATCTCCCGCTGCTTCGATTCGTGGCTATACGACGAGTTCGGCGATCTCGACAAGGAACGCCTCGTGGAAAACTCCGACGACGAGGACGGGGAGAACGTCAACAGCGGCTCCACCGAGAACGACAACCTCGTTCCGATCTACAAGATGAACTCGAGGTCCAGCAACGGCCGATCGCTTGTCAGCCAGACCACCAAGAACGTGACGGCCAGCAACCGCGACGCGCTTCTTTCCTCGGGAGAGGTGAAGGACATTCCATGCTATGCCTTTGTGCTGAAGAACGTGGGGACGGCCGGCGAGTGGCATGTAGGCGACGCCTACGGCCTCGAGTTCGCGGAGATTCAGCTCCCCCACGGCTATATCTTCGGCAGCTCATACCATAAGCGCCCCCAGGACAAGACGTCTGCCGGCGACTATACGCTCATGTGGTTTGACGTGAGTCTCAACTCTGGCGACGGCTCGGACCAGGGCGCAACCGGTTCGTCGACGATACAGATATACAGCCTTCGCCCTGGGAAGTCGGGCGAACTCGAGGCGCAGCCGGTAGCGACCACTGACAAGCCAACGGAGGGCCTGCACTGATGAAAAGGGCATTTACGCTCATCGAGGTGAACCTCGCCATAATGGTTATGGCGGTGGGCGTCCTTGGCATAATCTCGCTCTATGCGTTTGGCTTCCGCGAGGAACGCCAGAGTCGCGAGGACGTTGCCTCGGCAGCCTACGCCGACGCCGTGATGGGGCCGCTCGTGACGGCGCTCACGTCGACGAACGTCAAGTGGTCCGTGTTTCGTCGGCTCCCCGACTCGCCCGGCGCACAGGGCTGGGGGCACTACCTTCAGAACCGGACGACTGGCAAGGTCGTGTCCGACCCGGAGAGTCTCGCGCAGTCGTCGTATACGCGCATAATAAGCTCGCTCAATCTTGGCGAGGGCTTCCCGTCGGGGTTTCAGGTGACTAAGCAGAAGGCGGGCAATTTAAGGGCCGCGCTCGTCGTGATGCACGACGAGGACAGTGCGATCGTCCGCATTTCGTTCAGGGCGGTGGACAAGTCGAATCTCCTCTTCTCCGCGCCGCTTTACTACACCGAGGCTAGATTCCAGGGGGTGATGGACGAATGAGACGCGGTTTCACCATACTCGAGCTTCTTGTCGCGGCGCTTCTCCTTGGAATGCTTGTGACGATTCTTACGATGATCTTCAACCAGTCGTCCATCGCATGGCGCACAGGCGTTGCGGGGCTTATGGACATGGACGAGGTGCGCGACAACATAGCGGCCGTTCGCGACGAGGCCGACTGCATCTACGTCTGGAACAACGAGCTTCACCGCACGCTTTCCATCTGGAAGGAGGGCGGCGCCGGCATGCGTCCGCAGCTCAGGAAGCGCGCCGTTGATTCTACGGACAACACCGGCGTCGAGGAAAAATCGAAGGTGCAGTACCTGAAGTCCAGGAACGAGCTTACGAGGGACGATCTCAAGCTAGCCGATTCGTTTGGGCCAGTCGACGTCAAGCAGAGCGAGTCGCAGGCCGGCAAGAACTGGATCGTGAACGTCAAGAGCCGTGGCCCTAACGGCGTCTTGAACGACTATGACGACATTTGGAGCAATCCCGATGACTTTGAATAACAGAGGCTTCACGCTTGTCGAGCTGATTGTCGTGATCGCCATGATTGCGATATTCATGGCTTCTGTCGGCACGGCGGTCGGCAAAACGCGCGAACGCGCACGCATTGAGAAGGCGAGGAGCGAGGTCAAGGTCGTCTCGCAGGCGATTCTCGCATGGGAGAACTACTCGCGCGGCGGCAAGCACGAATTGAGGGAGATGAACGACGAGGAGGCCGATTCCTCCTCTCTCGCATTCCTGCTTGGCCAGGGCGAGAGCGCCATGTCTGGCGACATCCCGGCTCTCATCATGGCGTCGCTTGCCGCCGGCGGCAAGATGCGCGATCCGTGGAACAGGCCGTATCTCCTGCGCATAAAGGAAGGCAAGATAGACCGGCCCGAGAACCTGGATCTGGGGACTTGCTACTACCTTCCAAATCTCTACCGGCTTTCCGAGGAGGAACGCAGATGAAAAGAAACGGCTCTGCTCTCCTGATCGTCCTTGGCGTCCTCTCGTTCCTCGTCGTTTCGGCGGTGGCGTTCTCCGCGTACATGCGCCGTGCCCGCCTTCCGTCGAGCTACCTGCGCCGTTCTGTGGCCGCGCGCGAACTCGCGAAGGGCGCTCTTGCCCGCACTATCGACGAGATCGACCGGGCTATTGCGGACGGTGTGCATCCGGGCCTCGGCGGAAGATCGCAGAATACCTGGCGCGACCGCATCTTCTTCAACGGCGGCACCGAGCAGGACATATCCCAGACGGCCCCCACTTTGACTTTCGAGGGGCTCGCCTACATTCCGCCGCCGCTTGTCAACGAGGCACGCTACTGGTCCCGCAAGACTCCGACAGCGGTGTGGAAGCCGTTCGGCTACGACACCGGACGTTATGCGTATTGCGCAATCGACGTTTCGGACTACTTCGACGTGAACCGCCTCGTTGCCGACTATCCGCGTTCCTCGGCGGCAAATCGTCGCATCACGGCCGCGCACCTTTTCGAAGACGTGAACCACACGAGCGCTCCGTCGGGAGCCGATGCGTGGGACACGTTCATGGAGCAGTTCCGCGACATCGACGAAGAATCACTCGAAATTCGCTTTGACTCCAATTCAAAGATGCCGCTTATTTCGATTGCCGACTTCAACCTCGCCCTAGGCGACAATGGTTCAATCGGCCGGATCAAGAGCCCCTTTGTCGAATACCTGAAAGCGGGAACCGGCACCTTCTATCCGAGCGGTGGCGGCGCCCAGGACGAGACCTACGCCTCGATGACGTTCGTGACGGACGGCTGGTTTCCAAGAGGCAAGAAGACGCTTTCTGGAAGTGGCAACAACAATGCCATCGAGACCTACGACATCGCGGACGGCCGCTACCAGCCGTACCAGATGAGCATGCTCGCCAAGGACAGGCTCAAGTTGTCACAGGCCATCCTCGGCACTGGCCTTAATACGCAGGGCGGCAAGAGCGACCTGTGGCTCGAGCGTTTGGCGGGGATCGGCTGTGCTGCGCTTGCCGACTACCTTGACGCCGACCGCACGCCGATCTCGCTTGCAATTCCGACTACGGAGCGCGTTCCGATGATTTGCGGCATAAGCCCCCAGCTTGGCCCGTCGAAGTTCAGTCTGCGGGTGCAGGGCAACGAGGGCGAGCCTACCGAGAAAGTCAAGGAGAGCGAGACTAGCCGGACGGTCACGCAGACCGTCACGTGGAAGATCGACGCGGGCGAGATCGCCAAGGCGTTCATGCAGGGGCATGTCCAGGCGCTTGTCGTCTATCCGTTTTTGCACAAGGAAGAGAGCGAGCCGCAGTTCGAGGTCGATGGACAGTTCTCCCTCTTCTTCAGCTCGACCGACATCAAGCTCCGCACAAGCGCACGCGACGTCCTGCATCTTGCCCAACGGGAGATTGCGGGCCCGGCCATTGATTCGGCAAACGGCATTATCCATGTGAAGCTTCCGCGTGGCAATCCGGTCATGAAGACGCTTTCGTCCGGCATTGCGGAGACACAGGAGGATGCAGTCTGGGACAGCGCAGTCGCCATGTCGCTTGAGGGTGGTTCGGGGATTGCGAGCGAGCTTAACAACGCCGGCCGCGAATTCCTGAAGATGACGTATACCTGGAAGCAGACTCGTGCGGACAAGGACCAGCCCTGGACGCCTTCCCTGCAGACGCTTATGCAGACTGACGTGTCTGGAAATTCGGAAGTCACCGTAGAGGCCAATTGTGGGCTCCCCGCGCTGAAGGCGGACGGCACGGTTGACGAGGACTTCACGACGCGACTCCTGAACAACGTAAAGAACCCCAACTGGTCGAAGGCAATCAAGCTAAACGCCGCCGTTTGGCTCCGTGTCGTAAACAAGACGGACAACAAGGTCGTCGACCTCGTGCCCGCCTGCATCTCCGACGATCGCATCCAGAACAGCGTCAACGATCCGGATACGCGTGCAGAGATTATCGGCTCTGACGAGTTTGCGGGGAAGCCGTTCCCCATAATGCGCTTTGACCTTGGCGTCACGCTCGATTTCGGCGTGCAGAAGCTTCTGGCTTTTGCGGGCGAAGACGGGAACTCGCCAGACCTTGCGGTCTCGCCCAAGTCAGTCATGGTCGCCGATCCGCGCTTCAACTACGCTCCAGAACATTGGTTCGAGTTTAGCTCTGCGAACCTGACGGCCAATGACTGGGTGAATACGGTGAAGACCCGCTATTTAGTGGGCAGCCACGACGGCGACATATTCCTCGCAACGAGCGATGCCGGGTACCTCCAGTCGGTTTACGAGCTTGCGCTACTGCCGCGCTTCACGAATTTCAGGGCGGACGGCAATTCGCCCACCTCCGGCAACTTGCTGCCGCCGGGAAGGGGCAATCCTACGACTTTCGCGGCCTGCGGCTCTGAACAGAATCACACGTTGATGTGGACTAGCTACGACCCGATGGGCCTTGACGAAGACGCATTCGACGAACTGCCGTTTACGAGCGAGGGAACGGGGATGAAGGTCAATCCGTACACGGATTCTACAAATGTCATGATGGCCGCGTTTGCAAACACGCCGGTAGACTGGCGTCGTGCGTCGACGAACGTTATGGAAGGCGCGACCGACTATGCGTCGATGTCCGTCGTGGACTTCAACAAGAAGTACGCCTGGAACGAATATGCCTCAGGTTCTGGCAGCGGTTTTGCATGGGAAGACCTCGAAAAGGTCGCGGGGCGGTTTATGAGCGAGATATGTCCGATCGAGCAGCGCAGGGGCGGCGGCAATAGTTCATACAAGTCGTGGAAGCTCGCCTGGAACGACCTTTGGGATGCGGCTGCGTCAAGCGATACAGAAGACGATTTCCTTGGCGTGGAATTGTCGGCGGAAACGGACCGCATCTGGGGAGTGGATCGCAAGTTCCTCTATGGCTTCTGGCGCGACTGTTTCGCCGCGAGGCAGCAGCTCTTCCTCGTGTTCATGCGCGCGGAGCCGCTTCTCCTGGGCGGAGGTACGGCCGACCAGATGCCCCCGCAGCTCGGCGCCCGCGCGGTCGCGCTTTTCTGGCGTGATCCTACGACGTCCGACAAGTCCAACAACGGATATCCACACCGTACGCGACTTCTCTTCTATCGTCCACTCGACTGACAATAACATGAAAAAAGCCTTTACTCTCATCGAACTCATAGTCGTCGTCGGCATACTCGTCGTCCTTATTGGTACGCTTGTTGCCGCGCTGTCCGGCGGAACTGAAACCGCGCGTGCAGCGCGGTGCCTCACGAACCTCAAGAATCTCGCGACCGCCTGCAACTCATATGCGATGGCGACCCAGGTCTATCCGCTTGCTGGTTCGGTCGAAACGCGTGCCATCGACAGAGACCAGAACTCCGCCGGCGAAATCAAGCAGAGGTATTCCGAGTCTCGCGGCTGGATTAGCTGGAATTCCCGCGGTGCGTATGCCGGCAAGGTCACATCGCATATCGCAAGCGGGGACTGGTTCACCTCGGCCTACAATACCGACTTCGATACCCGCCAATACGTCCTTACCAACGGTGTTCTGTGGCGGTATGTCTCTGAAAACTCCGATGTGTTTGTTTGCCCGGAGCACATGAAGAGCATGCGCCTGAAAAAGCCGCTTTGGAGCTATGTGATGAACGAGCGCTTTGGATACGACGATTCGCAGGGCTCGCGGGCGAAGCTGCACACGCCGCATATCGGCTACGGCCGCCTTTCGCGTCCCGACCGAGTTCTCATGTTCGCGGAACTGCAGTTCCTCGAGAACGACAGGGTCAAAGTCGACACCGATACCGGTTCCGGAATAAAGAACGACTGCACGCTGCAGTACAACCACAACGAAGTGATAGGCTTCAACCATCCGAATGGCAAGCGCGGGCTCTTCGCCCATGTGGTATTTGCCGACGGCCACATAGAGAAGCTTGTGGTTCCTGCCACGCCCTCCAGCACTGGCTGGGCGGTTGGGATTGACAGGAACGAGCTTGAGGACCTTACGGAATGGCTGTGCAAGGGCAGGGACGTTTCGTTCAACGGCGCCCATTACGAGGAACTGAAGAACTGACGCGATGATTTCGATAATGATAGTCGACGACCACCCGATGGTCCGGGAAGGGCTTGCCGCGATGCTCGAGAGCGAGCGCGACTTCAGCGTGAGCGCCCTTGCCGCGACGGGAGAGGAGGCGGTTGCGATTGCAGGGCTTTCGAAGCCGGATGTCGTCTTGAGCGACATCAGGATGCCGGGCATCGACGGTTTCGGCGTTCTCGCCAAGCTCCGAGAGATACATCCCGACATTCGCGTGCTCCTGATGGCGGGCATGCCCCTCAAGGAAGAGGAGTCGAGGGCGCGGGAAGAGGGCGCGAAGGGGTATCTTCCAAAGAACGTAGACCAAGACCGCCTCGTCGCCGCAATCCGCGCGATTGCCGCTGACGGCCCGGATTTTGTCTGCGAGGAGTTCCAGGCCGCGCCGTCTACGCTGACCGCCCGCGAACTCGACGTGCTTAAAGAGGTCGCGAGCGGTAAGCAACGCGACGCAATTGCCGCTTCGCTCGGAATCGGTGCGGAATCAGTCAAGACGCATTTGAAGGGAATCATGACGAAGCTCGGCTGCCCTAACGCTACGAGCGCCGTCTCGCGAGCATACGAACTCGGCATTCTTCGGGCCTAAAGCATAGGGGGGGACTATGAAAAAGGCGTTTCTAGTTCTTGTCGTACTCGTCGGCCTTGTGGTTGCCGCGGAGTTTGTCGTTGCCAAGTTCTGGCCTGATACGAAGGCCGGGGAATACGCCGTGATCGGGCGCGACGCTACTGTCGAGTGGTACAACGTGACGAAGGACTTATGTGTCGAGCAGTGGCATCGTTTCCGTCCCGAGGAGTCCGAGCCCCAGGTTGCCGAGAAGCCCCAGGCAGCAGAGCCTGAAGTGGAGCCCGAAGAGGAGCCAAAGCCAGAAGAGCCGGCGAAGAGCGCCAAGCCGCCAAAGCCGGTCGTCGACCTCTCCAAGCCGTGGAAGGGGCTTGAGTCCGAGAACTGGTACTGCGGGAAGAAGCTTACCGAGAGTTCGTTCGACGGGAAGATCGTCATGGTCTACGTGTTCAGCGAATCGGACGAGGACAGCGTGGCGCTTCTGCCGCGCATCGAGAACGTGTGGTCGGCGTACAAGTCGAAGCCGCTCGTCGTCCTTGGTTCGCATCGCGGCGGGAAGTCCGCGAAGACCGAGAACCTCATAAAGAAGGCGAAGGTGACCTTCCCTGTCTATGAGGGCGCGGGGCGCACGCAGGAGCCCAGCGCCGGAGGCCGCTATCCGATTGTCTATGTAGTCGACGACACGGGCCACATGATCTATCGCGGCCGCAGCGACCTCGAGGCAACCGAGGCAATCGTCACGGCGATTCCGAATGTCGGCAAGGGTTCCCCCGTTGGCAAGAGCGCCAAGAGAGCCCAGCGCCGCAAGGGCGCGAGATGACCGACGCACACTGCCATGTCTCCTGCGGCGACTCGCCTGTGCGCGAGTTGCTCGTTGGCCGCGACTTCTTTGGCGTTCACCCCTGGGAGACGCTCGATGACGGGACAATCGGGACAGGCGGGACAACCGAGACAAGACGCGCATTAGTCCCAGATATCCCAGTCGTCCCAGATGTCTCATCTCTTGCCGCGCTTCTCGCTACGCTTCGCTCACAGCTCCTCGCGAACCCCGCTGCTGGCGTTGGCGAGATTGGGCTTGATCGCCTGAAAAGCCGCGACATCTCCCCGCGCATGCGTGAGGTCTTCGAGGCACAGCTCGCGCTTGCCTTGGAACTTGGCCGCCCTGTCGTCCTACATGGGGCGAAGTGCTGGGGCCAGGTTGTGGCGGCGGTGAAGGTGCAAGGTGCGGAAGCATCAGGCACACGCTTCCTTTTCCATGGATTCTCTCGCTCTGACGGGCTTATTCCAGAGATTGTCAAGCTCAATGGCTTTATCTCCGTAGGGCCGGCAGTCTTGAACGACCACGCCGTGAACTACCGCGAGCTCGTCAAGAAAATCCCCCTCGACCGGCTTCTCGTCGAAACCGACAGGACTTCTTCTTCGGACTCTCCCTCAATTTCCGACGTCCTTGCCAAGACGGCCGACATCCTCAACCTCTCCGCCTCGGAACTCGAGCGGATCACCGACGAAAACGCCGACCGCTTCCTCGGCGCCGTGTGATATAATACACGCCATGAACGGTGCAATATCTCCTTGCTGCCTTACAATCGCCGGAAGCGATTCCGGCGGCAACGCCGGCGTGCAGGCGGACCTTCGCGCTTTCCACGCCTATGGTCTCCACGGATGCACTGTTTTTGCTGCGCTCACGGCGCAGAACCCGCATGGTGTTTCTGCAATCCACGCCGTTCCTGCCGACTTTGTCGCTGCGCAGCTCGATGCTGTTCTTGGCGTCTACGATATTCGCGCTCTTAAGACGGGGATGCTTGCAGACCCCGCCGCAATCGAGGTCATTGCCGACCGTCTTGCCGCGCATTCCGAGATTGCAAAGGTCATTGACCCGGTCATGATTGCGACAAGCGGCGCCAAGCTTGTGCCCGACGAGGCAGTCACCGCTCTCACGAAGCGCCTTCTACCGCTCGCCACGCTCGTCACGCCGAACTTGCCAGAGGCCGAGGCGCTTTGCGGAATTGCAGTCGATCCGTCTGAAAGTCGCGCGGCCGATTCGGCCCATGCGAGGGAGCTTGCTGGTCGGCTTCATGACAAGTTCGGTTGCGCCGTTCTCGTGAAGGGCGGTCATGGTTCTGGTGCGACGGCTGTTGACGTTCTTTTTGACGGAAAGTCGTTTGAGGAGTTTTCGATGCCGTGGGTCGCAAATCCTATTTCCACTCACGGCACCGGCTGTTCGCTCGCGGCGGCGCTTGCCGCTGAACTCGCGCTTGGCCGCGATCTTTCCTCGGCCGTTCGCGGCGCGAAAGCGTATGTGCATGACGCGATAGCGCGGTCGTATCTTGTTGGCGAGAACTGCGGCGTTCTTGGCTTTGCGTCGCGTGCATAGATTTCGCGTTAAGCGCCAGCACCCATTTTAGTGATTTCAATTCTATCGCCCCAATTCTATCGTCCCAATTTTAACGACACAATTTTAACGACATCGCCGCAACAGATAGCTGCTCCAGCTCCAGCTATCGCATTCATATGAGAATTCAATGCGGAAAATTCTCAAGCCATAGATATCCTCTTGTTTCTTGGCAGGTTGTGAGAGTGGGGAATGGGGCCTTATGATGCAATGAGAGTTATTTAGGCAACACGAAATCCTCGGTCATGCCATGCCCGATGTCTTGCCCATTTGAAATCCAATCTTTCTCTGGTGCAGCCTTAATTAGCGGCAATGCCTTCGCCAGACATGCTGTTTTTATGTCGGCCTTCTTGATTGTTAATCTCGGCTTTGGGATAAATCTACTTTTCCGAACGTCGCCGTCGCTTAAGCATCTTGCGCCGCTTCTTATTGTCGCTTAGATGCCTTGCACATCCTTCTGTCTCGCCAATTTTGAGAATCCGCAGCGGAAAATTCTTGAGGTGCCTCGGCTCGTCGAGCAGCACAGTCTCCGGCGAGAGGATGTGGTCGAGCTTCTTGAACACGCGGTCGAAGACGGGCTCGGGGCCTGAAAGTATTTCCTCCACGACTGTGTGCCGTGGCGTCTCGTCGAGAAGGGCGGCGGTGGGA